>JAFCZY010000022.1 GCA_019314105.1 Deltaproteobacteria bacterium | reverse complement strand
ACCAACCATATTAAAGAGTGCGGTCAGCAAAGGAAAACTGATAAGAGAGGCAATAATTCTTGGAGTAAACAGGAACCTGACAGGATGAATATGCATGGTTTTAAGGGCATCAATTTGTTCAGAAATTCTCATGATACCAATTTCTGCCGCCATAGCTGATCCTGCTCGTGCCGTAACCATAATCGCTGTAAAAACCGGACCTAACTCACGAATCAAGCTCAAAGCAACAGCAGACCCCAACGCTGCTTCCGAACCATAATCTATCAAAGAATAATACCCTTGAAGCCCTAAAACCATTCCTGTGAAGAGCCCGGTAAAAACAATAACAAAAATAGATTTGGACCCAATAAACCATGTGTGATCGATAATTTTGGCAAATTGAAATGGCGGAATAAACATATTCATTACACCAATGGAAAAGAAAAGAAGTAATCTGCCGGTGGATTCCAGCAACTTTATAAGTGTTTCGCCAAATTTTTCAATGAAGTTTACCCACATAGTGTTATATATATCTTGTATATTTATAAAATTCAAGATTCTAACTGCCTCAATGCTTATTTATTTTGTATCACTATACCATATTGTGTTAATTCCAGATTGACACGTATAAAAAAAAGTGGTACGTATAAAAAAATTATAGTACAATAAATGATAAAAAAAGGCGGGAGCGGCACATGGCCCAAAAAATTACACTAAGTATTCCCGATTTACTTCATGAAAAGCTAAAAGAGTGGCGGACTTCTTTTAATTTTTCAAAAATGTTTCAAGATGCTTTGACAGAGGCTATTCAAAAAAAAGAGGCGTTTCAAAAACGATTTTCAGAAGATTTTGAAATACCTGAAATTATCAAACGCCTCAAACATGAAAAATTAATCTGGGAAAAAAAATACTACAAACTGGGCAAAAGTGAAGGTCTTCAATGGGCAAAAACCGCCCATTATGAAGATCTTTTATACGTATTACAATTTAATGGTACGTATCGATTAATTTCTGATCCCAAAATGAATCAATATTTTGAGCAGATCTATCAGTCAACAGATTTTGTAAAATATTCAGACTCAGATTCAGTTGATCATGAACAAATGTTTATCGATGGTTGGTTTAAAGGGGTTTTGGAATTCTGGGATCAAATAGAGGGAAAAATATAACCATGATGTCTTCTTTAAACATTCTTGGTATTGATGTCGGTTCTGCCTCTATCCATATTGTGGTGCTAAGTGGTGAAGGTCATATCATTCATACCGGCACTTGTTATCATCATGGAGAAGTTAAACAATGCCTTTCAAATTTAATTAAAAAAATTGATATAAAAATCATAGGACACATTGCAACAACCGACGTCACACCTTCTTTTATCAAAACAGACCAGTCTTATGATGAACAATTAACGATCATACGGGCCGGTAAGTATTATCATAAAACTTTTAATGCCATTTTACATATTGGTGGTGAAAAATTCTCATTAAGTCGATTTGACGATGACCAAAATTATATTGGTGCCCGACATAATACATCTTGTGCGGCCGGCACCGGCAGTTTTCTTGACCAACAGGCCCGGAGATTAACCCTGCTGGGAGGATCCCGTGAACTAAGCCAGAAAGCCCTTTCAAATTCAAAAAAAATCCCTGCCATTGCTACCCGTTGTGCCGTTTTTGCCAAAACAGATCTGATCCATGCCCAGCAGGAAGGATATGGGATTGAACAAATCTGTGATGGTCTTTGTTATGGACTTGCAAAAAATATTTCCAACACATTGTTCCAATATAAACAGGTCGGCAAAAAAATTATTTTTTGTGGGGGCGTCTCTCAAAACTTGTCTGTTAAAAACCATCTCGAAAAAATTACGGATTATCAATTTGTCATTGATTCACAATCTATTTTCTATAGCGCAACCGGTGCAGCGCTGTGCCTGATGGATGATATGGCCAATAATAAAAAATTTACAAAACAATTTTTATTGTCAGTAGAAGATATGTTTATATCTACAAAAAAAGAGGATATTTTGTCCTATCCAGAGTTAGCGCTTAAGCTTTCACAATATCCTGATTTCAACTGCTTTTCTTCCTATATTGCTGAAGATGTTGAAATCGATATTTATCAGGACCCTGCCTCCATTAAGACCAAAGAGGGGTATTTAGGGCTGGATGTGGGCTCAACAAGCACCAAAAGTATCCTTATTAATCAAGAGAGTATCCCCATTGCCGGATTTTATACAAAAACAGCTTCAAGACCTGTGATGGCGGTTCAAAAAATTTTCAAAGCCTGCGATCAATTTTTCAAAAAATACGATATTCACATCACAATCAAAGGATGTGGCACAACAGGCTCTGGCAGAAGAATCAGTGGTAAAATTATTGGTGCGGATATCGAACCCGATGAAATTACTGCCCATGCAACAGCAGCTGTTAATTTAAACAAAAATGTGGACACTATTATTGAAATCGGCGGACAGGATGCCAAGTTTACCCTGCTTAGAGATGGCATTGTTACCTCCTCTGTCATGAATACCGTCTGTGCCGCCGGGACCGGAAGTTTTATAGAAGAGCAGGCCTTAAAATTAGATTGTCCTCTATCTGAGTATTCTGAGCGTGCAGAAGGTGTCTGCTCTCCTGTCGCCAGCGATAGATGTACTGTTTTTATGGAACGGGATATTAATTATTATTTTGCTCAAGGCTTTAAAAAAAATGAAATCCTTGCCTCGGTTTTACATTCAGTAAGAGATAACTATCTGACAAAAGTAGCCAATATTAGTAAAATAGGCCATTGTATTCTTTTTCAAGGAGCAACTGCCAGAAACAAGGCCCTTGTTGCAGCATTTGAACAAAAATTAAACAAACCCATTCATGTATCAAAATATTGCCATCTGACCGGTGCACTTGGCATTGCCCTATTATTAAAAGAAAACCCGGTCAAATCCTCTAATTTTAGAGGGTTTGATTTATGGAAACAAGATATCCCCATCCGTCAGGAAACCTGTGAGTTATGCACAAATCATTGCAAACTGACCCTTGCAGACATTAGCGGTGAAACGCTTGCATATGGATTTTTGTGTGGCAGGGATTATCAGACAAAAAAAATGGTTCCAAATCAAAACACCTATAATTTGTTAAACATAAGAAATCAAGCTATACCAAAATCAAAAAAAATAAAAATTAAGCGTGATTTCACCATTGGTATTCCCCATGCACTTCATCTTTTTGAGGATATAAATTTTTGGACCCACTTTTTTGCCAGGCTGGGAATTAAAACAAAAACAAGTTCAAAACTGAAGGATCCGGTAAAATTAGGAAAAGGCATTGCAACCGCAGAATTTTGTGCGCCTGTCACGGCGTTGCATGGTCATGTAAAATACCTGATGGATAACACGGATTATGTGTTTTTACCGTTCTATTTTGAAGAAAACCTTAAACAAAAGGACAGACGCAGGCAGCATTGCTACTATACTCAGTTTGCTCCATCGATTATATCCTGTCTTTCAGATTTTGATAAAAAAAGGATAATATCACCGATTATCAAATATCTTTATACAAATTTTCATACCAAACTGGAATTATATAAATCTTTGAAAAAAATATCCGCTGATTTTTTATTTTCTTTTTTTGATATCTCAGCCGCATATGACAGTGCCGTAAAATTTAAAGAAAATTGTCAATTAAATTATAAAGCATTATATCAGCAGCATAAATCAAACAATTCAGATATTAATGTTGTTCTTCTGGGCAGACCCTACACGGTTTTGACCCAGACAATGAATAATAATATTCCGCAACTTTTTGAAAATCTTGGTGTAAAAACTTTTTTCCAGGACATGCTTGATTTTGAAACCCGGGATTTTTCAGATCTTGACCCTTTGTTAAAAGAAATTCATTGGAAATATGTTGCACAAATTCTTAAAGCTGCCTATATTGCTGCCAACAGCGATCATCTGTATCCCGTTTATATCAGCTCATTTAAATGTGCTCCGGATTCATTCGGTATCGATTATTTCAAACAGCTAATGGAAAGCTATAATAAACCCTATCTTGTATTAGAACTTGATGAACATGACTCTAGTGTGGGGTATGAAACAAGGGTTGAAGCAGCTGTGCGTGCATTTACAAATCATAACCATTCGAAGTTAAAAGACAAAAAAGGGGATATTTCTCACCTTCACCCCCAATTTTTGTCAAAGATAGACAATAAAACCATTATTTTCCCAAACTGGGATTCGTATACCGGCAGCCTGATTGTTTCAATATTAAAAAATGAAGGCTTTCATGCTTTTTTAATGGAAGAAACTCCTGAAACTTTGAAAAAAAGTATTCTGACAAATACAGGGCAATGTATTCCGTTAAATGCAGTGGCAGCAGGATTTATTCATACCGTAGAAAAAAACAATCTTGATCCGGCAAATTGTGTGTTATGGCTAAATTACTCGGAAATTGCCTGCAATATTAAAATGTATCCCTATCACATCAAAAAAATACTTGAAAAAAATGGCAATGGATTTGAAAAATCTGAAATTTATAAAGGGGAGCTCTCTTTATTTGATATTTCTTTTCTAACGTCAACCAATGCATATTTTGCGTATATGTTTGGAGGACTGTTAAGAAGTATTGGGTGCAAAATCAGACCCTATGAAATCAATAAAGGGGAAACGGATACCGTCCTTCAAAAAGCCTTGAGCCTTCTGTGTAATGCGTTTGAAAAAGGGGAGCCTAAAGAAGACGCATTAAAAAAAGTACGCGAGTTGTTTTTAAAAATTGATACCCGAATAGAATCACGACCTAAAATTGGAATTTTTGGAGACCTCTACGCTAGAGACAATGATATTATGAATCAGGATTTGGTTCATTTTATTGAAAATAATGGGGGTGAAGTCATTACAACACCTTATTATAAATATATGAAAATCATTGCCACTTCTTATTTTAAAAAATGGTACAAGGAAGGAAAATATTTAAGTCTGATATCATATGGGGCGCTTCGTGTAGCCATGCAGGCCATGGAAAAAAAATATTATAAATATTTTGAACCTTTTTTGAGCAAATCCGCATTTGAAGTAACGGACTCATATGAAAATATTCTTTCTGAATACGGTATGTTACCGGAACATACGGGTGAGTCCATGGACAATATCTTAAAAATTCACCATATTATCAATGAATATCCTGATTTAAAACTGCTGGTTCAAACCAACCCGGCATTCTGTTGTCCCGGACTTATCACCGAAGCAATGGCTCAAAAACTTGAAGCAAAGACTAATGTACCCATTGTCAGTATTACCTATGATGTTTCAGGCGGTAATAAGAACAAAGTGATTATCCCGTTTCTCAAGAATTCAGATGAAACTCAGTCTTCCCATAACCGGAAAATTTCTGTCTGACATTCACCTTATCCACCATTATAGGTTAATATCTTATGATTTTTGCCATCACTGGATATAAAAATCGCACCGTCTTTATCGGTTCGAAAGATGTGTATTCCCATTTTGGTGTATCTTTTTAAAACCTTATAATGAGGAAAACCATATCTATTGCGCCAGCCACAGGAGATGATGACACTTTCAGGGGATACTTTTTCAAGGAAAAATGGCGTACTTGAAGTGACACTCCCATGATGCGGCGATAAGAGTACCGTTGAATGAAGGTTCAGATCCTTTCGGACACTTAAGTTTTTTTCCCGATGGGTTAAAATATCTCCTGGAAAAAGCATTGAAAACTGCTTGTATATCACCTTGAAAACAAGCGAATGATTATTAAAATCATATGAAACATGAGGGAGTGCGTCATAGAATAAAAGTTTTGTAATACCAAAATCCAATAAATGATCCTTCCTTGAAGGATTCAATATTTTTATATCCCGTTCCTCACAGGTTTTAATCAGCATCTCATACTTTTTTGTATCTCTCACATCTGTATTTTTTATCACCCTATGCACATCAAAATTCTGCAAAATAAAGATAAGACCATTTAAATGGTCTGACTCAGGATGACTCAAAACAACATAATCCAGAGAGCGTATCCCTTTTTGCCACAAAAAAGGAGCGACAATAAATCTTCCCGTATCAAATGAGGACATTCCGGGAAATCCACCACCATCCACTAAAACAGTTTTCCCTTCAGGGGTTTGAATCAATGCACTATTGCCCTGCCCCACATCAATAATGGTAATATTTAAATTTGATTTTAATGGTTTCCCCATCTGGTTTGTTGAAAAATTAAAGATAACCAATAACGCTGCTAAAGCGAGGAAGCATGCAGAGAGTCGTCTGCGCCCCTTTAATATAAAAAAGAGTGAGAAGAAAAATAAATATATTGCAACGATTTCAATCCATTGCAATGTAGTGGTTCGTGTCCATGAATACGGAATGGAAACAAGAAATTCGGAAACAATCATTAAAAACGAAATGAGATGACCACAAAAGGTGATCATAAAATCTGCAAATAACGGAAAAGTTGAGAAGGAAACCAATGATATCACCCCTGCCGGCAGCACAATAAATCCCAGGACAGGAATGGCAAATAAATTTGATATCAGCGCAATGACAGAAACCATATTAAAATAATGAGCGGTAAGCGGCAACGTTCCCATGCTTGCAAAAAAAGTCACCGCCATCATCATCAATATGCTTGAAAAAATATTCTTTTTAATCATAAAGGAAACTTTATGAAACAGGAAAATCCCATAAACAATAAAAAAAACAGCAACAAATGATAATTGAAACGAAATGGCAAAAAGTGCGGAGGCATCAATGATTAATATAAGAATTCCCGCAACTGAAAGACTTGAAAGAATATCTTTTTCTTTTTCAATAATAAATGAAACCATCAGAACAATGATCATGATGAGGGCCCGTTGGGTGGAAGGCGAAAATCCAGAAAAAACAGCATAGATTACCAGGGGAATAATCGTTAATATGCCGGCGATTTTCTTGGATTTTCCTGAAATCGATAAACTGGAATTGAATGATAAACTCCAATAAAAAAAAGAAAAAAACAAAAAACAAACAATCGATAGGTGCAGCCCTGAAATGGCTAAGAGATGACTGATTCCCGCTTTGGAAAACAAGTCCCGAATTTCAGGCAAAAGCACTTCTTTTTTTCCTGTGATCAACGAAGCCAATATATTACCGGCTTTTGAACCCTTTGTATGATCTAATATAAAATAATAATAAGTTGTCCTGAGGGTCTCTATTTTTCGAATCAGGTTTGTAAAAAATCCGATTTGATGACTATCTGTCAGAATATTAAGTTTATTGGCATCTGTGTAAGCAGTACCATATATTTTCTTAAGCTTTAAAAATCTTTTATAATCAAATGCACCCGGATTCATAAAATTCCGAGCCGATCGAATCGATGATGTAACCATAATCATATCACCAAATTCCGGCGCTGTTTTGGAAAATCGATATATGTTCAGATTAATTTTACCCGTAACCTTTTCTTTTCGTCCATCTTTTGCCTCAATGATGCGACAGGAGAGAATCAACTTGGATTTTTTTTCATAATGCTTTGTAAATGAGACAACTTTGCCGGTAATGATAAATTTTTCTGAATCCAGATAATGGGTAATATGATGAGACGGCAGGTCAGGAAATAACCTGATTTGAATGGCCATATATCCAAAATTAAACGCCAAACCAAGGATAAAAATAAAAACAATTTTTTTATTGAGATAAAAAGCCAGGGAGATCAGAACAAACAAGACCGGGAGTATAAAAAAAGCGGCTGTTTTATGATCAGGCGTAAGATTGCCTGATAAAATTCCTGCCATCATCGACAAGAAAATAAAGAAAGATGGCGGAGTGAAAGGTTTGAAAAATGTTTTCACATTATCTCACCTTAATATTTAAGGGTTATTGAATACGTTCTATGTCTGCCCCAAGCAATGATAATTTTTTTTCAATGGCTTCATACCCCCTGTCCATATGATATACTCGTGAAATGACAGTTGTTCCTTCAGCAACAAGCCCTGCAATCACAAGAGATGCACTGGCCCTTAAATCAGAAGCCATAACCTGTGCCGCTTGAAGCCTTTTAACCCCCCTGACCATTGCAAGATTTCCATTGGAGATTGAAATATCCGCTCCCATACGAAGAAGTTCATTGGCATGGGCAAAACGATTTTCAAAAATAGATTCATGAATCATGCTGTTGCCCTTTGCAATGGTCATCAAGGCCATGAACTGAGCCTGCATATCCGTCGGGAAACCCGGGTATGGGAGTGTTTTAATGTCGACACTTTGAATCGGCGTATGCCCGACAACCCTGATGCTGTCTTTAAACGTCTCAATCATAGTGCCGGCAGCTTTCAGCTTATTGATAAGGCCACCGATATGATCAGGATTACATCCTTTAATGAGAATATCCCCGCCCGTCGCAGCAACGGCCACCATAAACGTGCCGGTTTCAATCCTGTCCGGAATAATATTGATATCAACAGAAGAAAGTTTTTTCACCCCTTCTATGGTAATGATAGCGGTTCCCGCCCCATTAATTTTAGCCCCCATTTTATTTAAGGCATCTGCAAGGGCAACTATTTCCGGTTCTTTGGCAACATTCCTCAAGACACTGGTCCCTTTTGCCAAAGTTGCGGCCATCATTAGATTTTCAGTGCCGGTGACAGTAGGCATATCAAAATAGATCTCGTTGCCAATCAGCCTATCTGCTTTTGCTTCAATATATCCATGGTCAATACTGATACTGGCGCCCAGCGCTTCCAGTCCTGAAAGATGCATATTGACAGGTCTTGCCCCGATAGCGCACCCGCCCGGTAAAGATACCTTTGCATGACCGAATCTGGCAACCAAAGGGCCTAATACAAGGATGGAAGCCCTCATTTTTCGGACCAGATCATATTCCGCTTCAATTTTTTTGATAGAAGAACCCTCCACTTCCAAATATCCTTTTGACACCTTACAAATTGCACCCAAATCCTCCAGAAGGAGTCGGGTACTGGTGATATCCATCAAGTCCGGAACATTGGTAAAACATGTTTTACCATTGACCAGAATGCTTGAAGCGATCAAAGGAAGAGCAGCGTTTTTAGCACCACTGATGATCACTTCACCATGAAGCTGCCTGCCGCCGGTAATTTTAATCTTATCCATAACCTGAAGACCACCTGTAATAGAACGTAATATGTAATGATTTAAAAAAGGGCTTTGGTTAAAAAGCCAAACCCCTTTATTATTAAATGGTACCTGGGACGAGAATTGAACTCGTACAGGCAATTTGCCCGAGGGATTTTAAGTCCCTTGCGTCTACCAGTTCCGCCACCCAGGCATGATTCTTGGCATTTTTATATCATTTTTCACTATTTTGCAAGCTTAAAACCAGCTTAAAAATCAGAGACTGCTTAAAAACCAGAAGATTGTCACTTTGAAATATTTCTGATAAGAAGGGAATCATGAAACTAATTAAGACTGAAAAATTAATATTGGCATCTAAATCGCCCAGACGGAAAAAACTCCTCGAACAGATCGGAATAAAGATAGAAATTTTTCCTTCAAATATTAATGAAGAGGCAATTTTAATCAAAAATCCTGAAGAACATGTTAAAGAACTTTCATTTTTAAAAGCACAAAATACAGCTCTTTCACATCCTGAAGCCTGGGTCTTGGGTGCAGACACAATTGTTGTCGTTCAAAATCAGATCCTTGGCAAACCACAATCTAAAACAGATGCCATTGCCATGCTTAATAAACTGAATAATTGTGAGCACAGTGTATATACAGCTTTTTGCGTGATCCATCAGAAAACCAATTCCATGGTTGTAAAATCTATTGAAACAAAAGTACACTTTAAGTATTTAACTGATCAGGAAATTCTATGGTATGTCGGTACAGGTGAACCGTTTGACAAGGCAGGGGCGTATGGTATACAGGGAATCGGTGCATTCCTTGTTAAACGGATTTCCGGTTCCTATTCCAATGTGGTCGGATTGCCTGTTTGTGAGGTTGTTGAAACACTTATAAATTTAAATATCATCCAGTTTAAGGACTAAACCTATTATGCCAACTATTAAAAATAACTTTGATAGAATCAATAAAGAAATTATGAGTACTGCCCTGTCCTGTGGCCGAAACATTGACACCATACAATTGATTGCTGTCAGTAAAAGAAAAAGCGTGGAAACAATCATGGAGGGTATTAAGGCCGGTGCAAAACATTTTGGAGAAAATTATATTCAAGAGGCGGTTGAAAAAATAGATCGTATTGGGAAAGATGGGATTTACTGGCATTTTATTGGGCATCTTCAATCCAATAAGGCTAAATTTGCTGTTCAATATTTTGACTATATCCATACCGTCGATACGTTAAAACTTGCAAAAGCAATAGATCAACAGGCAAAAAAAATTGATAAAGTTCAAAAAATACTTGTTCAGGTCAATATCAGTGAAGAAAAAACAAAATCAGGAAGCAATACAAAAGATACCCTTCAATTGGCAGAACAAATCAGTTTGTTTAAAAATTTATCCTTACAAGGATTAATGTGCATGCCACCTTATTTTTTAGACCCTGAAAAGGCCAGGATCTATTTTAAACAATTGGACCATATTAAAGAAAGAATCATAGCGCTAAAATTAGATAACGTGTCAATGGAACATCTGTCCATGGGAATGAGCAATGATTTTAAAGTCGCCATAGAAGAAGGTTCCACAATGGTAAGAGTTGGCACATCACTATTCGGAGGAAGAGATTGAAACTGTTACTTCATACCTGCTGTGCACCCTGCTCTATTTATCCTCTCAAAGTATTAGGACAGATGGACATGGATGTAATGGCTTTTTTTTACCGGCATAATATTCATCCCTTTACCGAGTGTCAAAAAAGGGAAGAGACCTTAAAACACTATTCTCAATCCATTGACTTAAAGGTAATTTATCAATCAGATTACAAAATTGAGGAATTTCTTCAATCCGTTGTTTTTCGAGAGCGGGACCGATGCCGATATTGCTACTATGACAGGCTCAAAGCAACAGCACTTGTGGCAAAAAAAGGAAAATTCCAAGCATTCAGCACGACCCTTTTATACAGTAAATTCCAGAATCATGAGTTGATAAGAGAAACCGGGGAGGCTATTGCTAAAAATTATGGTCTGACATTTTTTTATCATGATTTCAGGGAAGGCTGGAAATCAGGGATTGAAGAATCTAAAAAACTGAATATGTATCGACAACAATATTGTGGTTGCATATACAGTGAAAAAGAAAGATATTTCAAATAATAATACAATCGAATTACTTAGATTTGACTCTTTTAATCTGCCTGAGTAATTTCACGAACCGTTGATCTGCTTTTTCAAGCCTTGCTGCAAGAACCGTGAATAAATGTTTTGCTACATCAGGGTGTTTTTCTATCACCTCAAACATTTTATCCCCTGGAAACCGCTTAACCAGTGACCGACCATTGGATATCATTGATGCGGATCGAGGTTCTTTGGTAATAGCTGACATTTCCCCGAAATAGTCCCCCGGTTGGACAATCTCAGCAATCTTTTTACCGTCTTTAACAACAGAGAATCCGCCTTGAACCAGCATAAAAAAATCAATGTCGGTATTACCTTCCCTGATAATGTAGGCTTTATCTTCGTATTCTTCAACATCAGGGTTAATAAGGTAAGCTGGCAATGCCTCCTT
>JAFCZY010000262.1 GCA_019314105.1 Deltaproteobacteria bacterium | reverse complement strand
AACTGGTAAAGAGAGGGGCAGGGGTGATCACCTCGATTACCACAAGAATTCGAAAAGGGAAAAAAAATCAGGCCGATCTTTATTTTAAATCATGGGGAGACATTAATGCGCAATTACAAAAAGCCCTGGTGTTGTTTCCCGAAGACGATTCCGATGATACCCCCGGGGATATTCCCGGTGATATTGATATCCGGCGTAAAAAAGACAGGGCGTATTTAAAAAAAGTATATCAGACCCTCACCTGTGATTTTCCCGTCACAACAGAGGGTATCCGGCCTGAAACGCTTTTAATCCGGCATGCGCTTCACGGGTTTGAGGCCTGCAAAGATCTGGTTCAGGCCGATGAAACCCTGGTTCGGTTTGAAGCAAAAGAGTTTGACCGGCACAAGACCTATACGTCTGATCCTGACAAAGCCTTTTATATCAAGGATGTCTGCCTTAATGTCTTCGGGAAACTGCTGGACCCCAATATTGAAATTGCTGATTGCCAGGGAGCGGATTCAACCGATCCTGCCTCACTGGCCCAGGTGTTAACCTATCTTGAATCCGCCAATCTGATTGTTTACTGCATCAGTTCTCGAACCGGGTTAAGACAGTCGGATATGGTGTTTTTAAAGCAGATTAAAAATTCAGGCCTGCTGGATAATATTATTTTTATTAATAATTGTGATTTAACCGAACATGAAAATCTTGAGGATCTGATTAAAATAGAAACCAGTATTCGAGAGACCCTTGAATTTTTAGAAATACAGCCTAGAATATTTTCTGTATCGTCGCTGTACACCCTTTTTTTAAAGCTTGAACCCAAATTAACCCCCAAAGATTTGACCCGGTTGGCCCTTTGGCAGACAGAAAAGCAAATGCGTCAATACTGTGAAGCGAAAACAGATGAATTCAATGCTTTTTTTCATCGGGCGATTGATAAAAATCGGTATGAACTTTTAATTTCAAATCATTTGAAGCGGCTGGGTATTATTATTGGACAAGTGGATCGACGGGTAGATATGTTTCTTGATTTGCTGTCGTCTGATAAATTAAAGGAAGCAACAATCCTGGAGAAGTTAAGCCGGCTGGATCAGACCGCATCCCGTTTAAACGCCATTGTATCAAATTCCATTACAGAAGCGGTCAGTGGGTTAAAAGATGAAATAGACCTGAATATCAGGAAAATGTTTGTTCAGGATGAGGCAGATATCTTAAAAAAAGCCCTGGCGTATATTAAGACGATTGACACGGATGTTGAACACTACCGGTCCGTGGTAAAGGAATCAGGGGTTAACCGGATTTTATACTTAATGTTTCAGGCGTTTAACCGCAGGCTTGCCGTATATGGGATTGAAGAGGTGAGGCCTTGGTTAAAAAAATTTGTTGAAGCCCAGGAAGAAAGAATCACCGCCTATTTTCAGTCTTTGTTTGAATCTTATCAGATTGATTTGTTAAAAATAGATCCGTATTTACACGGGGAAGCGGTATCGGAAATGGCGCAGCAGCAAAGTGATCTTATGACGGTTGTGGATATTGACAAATTAAAAAAAATACTGGGCCTTCAATTGCCGACCCTGATGGTTGAGGCACGCTACACATCCGGAATCAAGGCCACGGTGGTTACTGATTTTTTTCTGCAGACACTGTCGCAAATATTGTCTTCGTTATTTAGCAGAAAAGCCGCATTTTCATTTTCTCCTGCTTTGGAAAAAGCAGCTGTGAAACTCAAAAAAGAAAATCAAAAGGTTTTGAAAAATCAATTTGAACACTATCCTGCAAAGTTGAGAACAACGTATTTTTTACCGTTGATGGATGCTGCCACAAGGGAATTTAAAGAAAGAATAGAGGAGCAGTTCAACCGGTATCATGCTTTCAAAGAAGAGAGTGAGCGCCTTTTTTCTTTAAAGCACTCTGAAAAAAAGGATCAAAAAGAGAACCTCTTGTCGATAAAACAGCAAATTCAAAAAATAGCTGCTGATATCGCATCATACTCAAAATATTTAAATGGAGCCATATTATGACACATCACGACCATGACAGCCACGACCACAGTCACGATCATTCCCATGATCATTCTCACTCCCACAGCCACAATCCTTCTCCTGAGCTGACCTTTGAACAAAAGCTTGAGAAATTGTTTACCCATTGGATTGATCACAATGAAAGTCACAAGGATACGTTTCTTACCTGGGCCGAAAGGGCAGAAGAGGCAGGGCTTGCCAAAATTGCAGGAAATCTGGAAAAGGCCGGGCAATTATCTGAAGAGGTCACCTTGCAACTGAAGGATGCATTAAATAACCTTAAAGGATAAGCCTTTTCCTTGAATACAATTGTGATATCAGCATGCCTGCCAGCATTAGACCGCATCCAAAAATGGCAGACCCGGAAAGAATTTCATTTAAAATGATCCATCCGCCAATGGCGGCAACAACGGATTCAAGGCTGAAGATAATGGCAGCATGGGAGGCAGGACTGTTTCTTTGCCCGTAAATCTGGAGGGAGTACGCCACACCGACGGATAAGATGCCGCCATAAAGCAACGGAATGGAAACGCGCAGGATATCTGCGAGAATAAAGGTTTCGAATACAACGGCTACCAGCAGGCTTAAGCCGGCACAAACCAGACATTGAACCAATGAAAGCAGTGCCGTGTTAAACCGGTTGGAAATTCTTCCGATAATGATCAGATGGGAGGCAAAACAAAAGGCAGAGCCGAGAACCAGAAGGTCTCCAAAGTTTATGGTCAAGTCTTTGGTTACGCTTAACAAAAACATGCCGATACCAGCCATGATGGCTCCGATCCATGTTCCAAGGGTGGTGTTTTCTTGTTTGAGGAAAAGGTTTAAAATAGGAACAATGACAACATAAAGTCCTGTGATAAATCCGGCTTTACCGGCTGTTGTGTAAACGATTCCAACCTGCTGTAATGAGATGCCGAAAAAGAGGAAAATACCTGAAATAGTCCCTAATTTTATAAGTCCGTCAGTGCTTTTTTTAGATGTTTTGTTTCGGGTTAAAAAGACAACAGGCAATAAGGATAGGCATCCCAATACAAATCGAATGCCATTAAAAGTAAACGGCCCGATATGGTCCATCCCGATTCTCTGGGCAACAAAGGCCAGACCCCAGATGACGGCAACAAACATTAATATAAAATCTGATTTAAAAGTGATCGCTTTCATGGTATCCAAATACTAGGGTTAAAAACACACCTTCTAATATTTAAAACAAGGGTTCGTCAAGGAAATAAGATGGATAGCAGCATAATAACTCAAAAAATAATGGTCGGGCAGCGATTGATGCTGGGGTTTGACGGCACTGAACTGAACGAGGCGTTAAAACATATCATCGGTGATATTAACGCCGCCGGCATTATATTATTTAAAAGAAATATTGAAACCCCGGAACAGGTGGCCTCCCTTTGTAACGCCTGTCAGGATTATGCAACGGCATGTGGTATTCCGCCCCTGTTCATTGCAGTAGATCAGGAAGGCGGGAAGGTTGCAAGGCTTAAGGCGCCTTTTACCGTGTTCAGGGGGAATCCGTTTATTGACTCTGTTCAGGATGCAAGGCATTTTG
>JAFCZY010000261.1 GCA_019314105.1 Deltaproteobacteria bacterium | reverse complement strand
CTGATCGGTTCAATTATTATCTGGGCGCTTTCAAGTTTTCCAAGATCAATTTCTTATACGGTGGATTACGATAAAAAAATTAATACATTAAAATCTGATTATTCCCAGAAGATTTCTTTGGCGGATGCACACGCCGCAGAAGAATTAACCCGGCGATTAGACTTAGAGATTAAAGACATTGAAAATAAAAAAGAACAGGAACGGGTATCCAATTCTTATATCGGTAGAATCGGGAAAAGGCTGGAACCGATATTTAAACCCATTGGAATCGGGTGGCAGGAAAGTGTTGCACTTGTTACAGGGTTTGTCGCCAAAGAGGTTGTTGTCAGTACAATGGGGGTGTTATATGGTGTGGGTACCGGCGAGGGTGAAGCGCTTGAAAAAGCACTTAAAAAATCCGGTATGACGGCGCTTTCGGCGCTTTCGATGATGGTTTTTGTTTTGTTATATGTGCCTTGTTTTGCAACCGTTTTAACGATTTACAGAGAGACTTCAGCAAAGTGGGCCGGCTTTAATCTGATATATACAACTATGGTTGCATGGGCCATGTCTTTTCTGGTATATCGGACAGGGATGATGTTAGGGTTGAGTTAGAAGAAATAATACGGAGGCTTTTTATGAAGCATTTGAAGATAGACGTCATTAGTAAAGCGATGCTGATTGTTATGGCAGTTTTATTGATTTTACCGGGATTCGTCTTTGCACAACAAAGACTTTCTGTCACGGTCGGTATTGCCAATATGCGGTCAGGCCCTGGAACGAAATATGATGTATTGTGGCAAGTTGAGCAATATTATCCTGTTAGAATTGTCGAAAAAAAAGGTGACTGGTATAAAATAAAGGATTTTGAAAATGATGTGGCCTGGCTTCATAGCTCCCTTTTAGGTAAGATAGAGGGCGTGATCACAATAAAAAACAAATGTAATGTCCGATCTAAGGCAAATACCAAAAGCCAGGTCTTGTTTACGGTTGAAAAAGGAGTGCCGTTTAAGGTTCTTGCGCGAAAGGGTAACTGGATCAAAATTGAGCATGCTGACGGGGATGTCGGCTGGATTTATAAAACACTCGTGTGGTAAGAAAAAGAAACGGGGTCAGGCTTGGCTTATTGGCTTATTTGATTAATAAGCCAATAAGCCAAGCCTGACCCCATATATTAAGGAATAGCAGAATGGCAGAACAGAGAGTCTCAAATGAACGGAAAAAGGAACTTGAACAATTAGACCCTTTTCAGGAAAATCTTTTAAAAGTATTATCCTATGGTAAAGAATATAAAAAACAATTGATCCTGATTGTGGGAGCCCTTGTTTTGGTCATAGTGGTTTTTTCAGGGGTGATGTATAGCTTTCAAAAAGCTGAAAATACTGCTGCCATACTTGTGAGTCAGGTATTAACCCAATATGCGGAAGCCAATGATCCTGATAAAGGATATCTGAAAATTAAAGATGATGTGAAAACTATTTTTACGGACTATGCGAATACAATTGCGGGTAAGCGGGCTAAGGTTGAATTTGCAAAAATATGTTATGAGGCTTCAGAATTTGATGAAAGCTACCACTATTATAAAGAAGCGCTTGAGATATTTAAGAATGAAGCATTGATGAAAAATTTTCTTCTGGCATCATTGGGACATGTAAGCATTGCCAGAAAAGAATTTGAAGAGGCTAAAAAGTATTTTCTTCAAATCGAAAAAGGGGAAACCGGTCTATTGAAGGATGAAGCAAGGTTTTCACTGGCCATGTTGTATGAAGTCGATAATAATACGGCTGAGAGCAAAAAAATGTATGATAAAATTGTGACGGACTATGAAAGTTCAATGTACAAGCCGATTGCTGAAAGTAAACTGAATGAAATGAAGTGATATAAACTAATTATCTATGTTGAATTTTTTCAGTTTCTGGTTTAAGCCGCTTTTTCCTATTCCCAGAAGTTGGGCGGCTTTTGTCTGTACATTTCCTGAAAGTTTCATGGCTCTTTGTATCATCCTTTTTTCGACGGCTGCCAGAGTCTCCACAAGGCCCACATCCTCTGGAATTCCATCCAGGTCGAGTGTGGTGGATATCTTTTGCCGGATCTGGAATGGAAGGTCGGAGGGTGTGATGAGATTGCCGCTGCCAAGAATAACGGCACGTTCTATCGTATTTTCAAGTTCCCTTACGTTCCCCTGCCATTGATAATCACATAAAATTTTGACAGCTTCCGGGTCGATCTCTGATACATTACCGGCCGAGTGCTCTCCATTGGTATATTTGTTAATAAAATGGTTGATTAACAAAGGAATATCCTCAGATCGCTCTCGAAGAGGGGGAATGACAATCTTGACGACATTGAGTCTGTAGTAGAGGTCTTCTCTGAAATGTCCTTTTTTTACCTCGTCTTCAAGATTTTTGTTGGTGGCAGCAATCAGGCGAAAGTCAACAGGTATAGACCGTGTTCCGCCAACCCGTTCAATCATTTTCTCCTGGAGAACTCTTAATAATTTTACCTGTAGGGGGATGGGTAATTCACCAATTTCATCAAGAAAGAGAGTGCCTTTGTCTGAAATTTCAAATCGCCCTTTTTTCATAGCACCTGCCCCGGTGAAGGCCCCTTTTTCATGCCCGAACAACTCACTTTCCAAAAGCGTTTCAACAAATGCAGAGCAGTTTACAACAACCAGGGGTTTATTTTTTCTCAGACTGTTATAATGGATTGATTTAGCCACCAGCTCTTTTCCGGTACCGCTTTCACCTTCAATCAGCGCACTGGCATTTGACGGGGCCACTTTTTTAATAATTTCATAAATTTCCTGCATGGGTTTGCTTTTACCGATGATATGATCAAAACTGTACCGCGAGCTTATGGCATCCCTGAGGATGCTGTTTTCCTGAACAATCCTGTAAACCGAGATAGCCTTGGCAATATGTGCCATAAGTGTCTGATTTTCAAAAGGTTTGAGAATAAACGTGTATGCACCCTTGTGCATTGCCCCCACAGCCTTTTCAACACTGCCGTGAGCGGTCATGATGATGACAGGGATATCCGGATTGATTTCCTTGATCTTTTCGAGTAATTGGATACCGCTCATTCCGGGCATTTTTACATCTGTCAAAACCAGATCAATGAGTTCATTGTTCAAAATATCCAATGCTTCCATTCCACTGGAAGCGGTTACGGATGTATAGCCTTCTTCCTGAAGGATTTCGCCTATTATCCGGGGATAATTTTTTTCATCATCAACAATCAGAATATTTTCCATGTAGTTAAGTCTCCTGAACCGGAAGTGTAATTTTTACGTTTGCACCCATTGTTTCCATATTTGTAATGATAATTGTTCCATTGTGGGCTTCGATTATATTTTTTACAATACCCAGGCCTAATCCTGTCCCGGTATCCTTTGTGGTGAAAAAGGGGGTCCATATTTTTTTTAAGAGCTCCTTTTCGACGCCTTTTCCATTATCTATAAAATTAATAACGATACTGCCGGAATCATATTTTATTTGGATGGTGATACACCCATTGTTTTTCAGGGACTGGAATGCATTGATCAGGATATTTAAAAATGCCTGATAGAGCATGGCACTGTCAGCCATTATTTCAGGCAGATG
>JAFCZY010000260.1 GCA_019314105.1 Deltaproteobacteria bacterium | reverse complement strand
GCGATTGTATGGTTTAAAAATTCTTGTGCTGAAAAATAATTGGCAAGATGGGTATGCCCGTCAATCAACCCGGGAATGACCGTCATCCCCTTTGCATCAATTACTTTGGTATCTGGTCCGGTTCTGCTCTTTGCATCCCGGATGATACAGGCGATCCATTTATCCTTGATGCAGATGGAATGGTCATCAATTATCTCGCCCGTATATACATTCAAAATCCTGCAGTTTGAAACAACCAGGTCAGCCTTCTGAATTCCAACAGCAACATCCATTAACTCTTTTTGATTCCGATTACAAAACAGCTTTTTCTCCATATGGCTCGTCTTCCTGTTATTAAATTATTGGATAGTTTTCATACCATAAATGAAACAAAATTTAATTTTTTTAAAAAGGCAGGTTTTTATTGACCTTGCAAGCCATGGGAACACCCTTTCCAATGGTGGCAAAACATTTTAAGCATTCATCGCATGGAATAATATCATGATCATTTCCCTCAAGCATTTTTTGAGCGGATTTCGGATCGCAGATCATCTGCCGGCCAATGGCCACCAGTTCAATTTTTCCATTTTCCACCGCGGTAGCAGCTGCCCGGCCAATACCGAACTTGCCCACCGCTATCACGGGACGGTTGACCCCTTCTCTGAATTTTTCCGTAAGGGCAATATTTGCGCCTGAAGGGTGATCCTTGGGTAAAGCCGAAGATCCCACGAGAATTTTTTTATCATCAATCTCTTTCCATCGGCCCTGGGTAATCAAGGTGATATCAAAAACATCCACCCCTTCCTCTGCCAGTAATCTGCCGATGACAATGGCATCCTCAAGGGTTTGTCCCCCGTCAATTCTTTCTTCGGCATTGATCCGGAAAAAAATCGGATACGCTTGTCCCAGCTTTTTGCGGACCCTTCTTACTATTTCCAGCGCCAGTGTAGCCCGGCCTTTGGCATCACCACCATAGCGGTCCTCTCTTTTATTGGTCAATGGAGATAAAAACTGGCTCAATAAATAGAGATGGGCCCCATGAATTTCAACGCCGTCGAATCCGGCAGTTTTGGCTCTAATGGCTGCCCAGATAAAATCATCGGTCAATTGTTCAATGTCCCGGTTATCCATGACAATTGGCTTGACATCCGACCGGAAATCCACACCGGACGGTGAAAATCCGTGTCTTTCAGTTTCACACGGTGTACACCTTGGCCCGGCATGGTTTAATTGTACAACCGCCAGGGCGCCCTGCTGCTGTATGGTTTTTGTAAGCCGGGTCATGCCTGGAATATGGGAATCATTCCAGAGCCCGAGACTGCCCGGAACAATGCTCCCACTGGATTGAACCGCTGTTGCTTCAACAATGACAATCCCCACATCTCTGGACCGTTCCGTGTAAAAATCAAGGATATCTTCTGTAACCAGACCTTTGGAAGTCCCGTAGTTTGTGGTAATCGGGGGCAGTACCAGCCTGTTTCTGATGGACATATTTTTTATTTCAAGTTCACTGTTGAGTCTTGGCATTTGTCGTTCTCCTCATGGATTTTATCATTACATAATTTATCATTACATATTGTTTCCGGTCTTTCAACTTGATAATATTAAATTATGGTCTTAAATTGAAAAGCAGTATTAACGATGATAATTAAATTTCAAGGTGGCAGTATTATATCATGGGGTTATTTAATTTAGTTTCAGATTTTTCTCCCACAGGAGATCAACCAAATGCCATTGAATATCTTTCAACCGGTGTTCTGAATAATGAAAAACACCAGGTCCTTTTAGGGGTGACCGGTTCCGGCAAGACCTTTACCATGGCCAATATTATTGAAAGAGTTGAAAAGCCAAGCCTGATCATAGCGCCCAACAAGACGTTGGCAGCTCAGCTGTATAATGAATTCAAGGCGCTTTTTCCGGATAATTGTGTGGAATATTTTGTGTCTTATTATGACTATTATCAACCCGAAGCCTATATCCCTTCCAGTGATACCTATATTCAAAAGGATTCATCCATCAATGAAGTTATTGACAAGATGCGACACTCTGCTACCCGATCCGTTCTGGCCCGAAAGGATGTGATCGTCGTGGCCAGTGTGTCCTGTATCTATGGTCTGGGCGCACCGGAAGATTATCTCGATTTAAGAGTGACACTGACAGTTGATATGGAAATTTCCCGGGAAAAAATGATACAGGAGTTTGTTAATATTCAGTACACCCGCAATGATACGGATTTTCACCGCGGGGTATTCAGGGTTCGGGGAGAACGGGTTGAGATTTTTCCGGCCTATGAAGAAGATAAAGCCGTTCGGATTGATTTCTTTGGAGACACCATTGAAGGTATCTGCGAAATTGATCCCTTAAAAGGGGATGTGCTGAAAAAGTTTGATCAGATGGTGATTTATCCGGCCTCCCATTATGTGACCAAACAACAGACCCGAAAGCGGGCCATGGAAGGGATTGTTAAAGAATTAAAGATTCGTCTTGAATATCTGTACAGCCATCAGAAACTTGTGGAAGCCCAGCGTCTTGACGAAAGAACCCGGTATGATCTGGAAATGCTTAATGAAATCGGTTATTGTAACGGAATTGAAAATTATTCAAGGCATTTGACCGGGCGAAAGCCGGGAGAGCCACCCCCAACTCTTCTGGATTATATGGCGGATGATTTTCTTCTTTTTTTTGATGAAAGCCATATCTCTGTTTCCCAGTTAGGGGCCATGTATAAAGCAGATCGTTCCAGAAAAACCACTTTGGTTGAGCATGGATTCAGGCTGCCCTCAGCCATGGATAACCGCCCGCTTCAATTTGAAGAATTTAAACAAAAAGTCCCTCAGGTGATCTATGTGTCTGCCACACCGGCAGATTATGAAATGGAAATAGCCGGCAGCAATGTAGCGGAGCAGATTGTTAGACCCACAGGGCTGATTGATCCTGAAGTGGAGATCCGGGATGCCAAAGCCCAGGTGGATGATCTTTATGAAGAAATCATGAAACGGGTCGAGGCAGGTGAACGGGTTCTTGTCACTACTCTGACCAAGCGGATGGCAGAAGATCTGACCGATTACTATGCCGATCTGGGGGTGAAGGTTAAATATCTTCATTCGGATATCCCTACGATGGAAAGAATAGATATTATTCAGGATCTTCGAAGAGGGTTGTTTGATGTATTGATCGGAATCAATTTGTTACGGGAAGGCCTTGATATCCCTGAAGTTTCTCTTGTGGCCATATTAGATGCGGACAAAGAGGGGTTTTTAAGATCTTTCCGATCGTTTATCCAGATTTTCGGTCGGGCTTCCAGAAATGTATTTGGCCGGGTGATCATGTATGCGGAAAAAGAAACTGCTTCCATGAAAAAAGCCATGTCAGAGACAAAAAGGCGTCAAAAAATTCAGAAAGCATATAATGAGAAACATCACATTGTGCCCACCACTATCCAAAAAAATATTAATTTGTTGAATTATCCAACCCAGGCGGGCCAGAGTGTCGCACAAGGGTCTGTGGATGAAGATATTCAAGCATATGAAGATCAGGAGTTGAATCTGGAAGATATTGTCAAAGATCTGGAATATAAAATGAAAAAAGCGGCTGAAAATCTTGAA
>JAFCZY010000259.1 GCA_019314105.1 Deltaproteobacteria bacterium | reverse complement strand
GATTTCCAGAACAGCGTTCAAAGGTCCGGCAATCTCTTTGACAGGCATAGCATCCTTCATGAATCTACCTAAGCGTTATTTATGATTGTGGGGATGTTTTCCATGTTTATGGACATGCTCATGATGATGAATATGGATTTCATCGTCTGTTAAGATTTTACCATTTTCCATGGAATATATTTTATCTGTTACAGCTTTGGCAAAATCAAATTCGTGTGAAATGACAAAATAAGAAATATCAAGGCTATTGAGAATATGAATCAATTTTTCCTTAACCTTGTGATCTAACCCTGCTGTCGGCTCATCAAGCAAAAGAACTTCGGGTTCCATGGCAAGCACGGCAGCCAATGCGACCAATCGTTTCTGTCCACCGGACAACCTGTGGGTTACCTGCCCTTCCAAACTTTGTATTCCAAGCCTTTCAAGGGTATTTCTTGCCGTATCAATGGCATCCCGGGGAGAAAATCCAAGATTCAACGGCCCGAATGCCACATCATCCAGTACAGTTGGACAAAACAACTGATCATCAGAATCCTGAAACAATAACCCTATTTTGGAACGAACCGGCATAAAGTCTTTTTCATTTTCCAACAACTTCCCAAATACTTCTATGGTACCGGATTCAGGCTTACAAAGTCCCATGATTGTATGCAGCAACGTGGTTTTGCCGGACCCATTGGGAGCCATCATTCCAATTCTGTCCCCCTTGTTGATCTCAAAATCCAGGTGATCCAAAACCCTAATATTTGATCCCGGATAAGAATAAGAAATATCTTCTAATTTGATTATACTGGAATTGTCAGTCACTCTTAACCCTAAAATTTTTTCAAGCCCACATAATTTCACATATGACAAGACTTAAGCTTGTCGCAAATATCCCGATTAAAAAAATCGAGTTTAATCTATTTGACTGGTAAACGTCAAGAGTATGGAACTTTTGATTGAATCCACGGCACAACATGGCCTGGTACGGATGCCCGGACAAAGAGCATGCCGGCAAGATAAGCAAATGTTTTATAGGAATGCAGATTGGTCTTAGGGTTAAATCCCCTGAATTTTGCAGCCCGCAGGAGCCTCTTATATTCTTCCTCAATGACTGCAATGTATCGATATGACATCAATAAAAGAAAGACCATCTTGTCAGGGACATAAAGCCTGTGAAGCCCGTTTCCAAGGGAAGCCACGGTCATTGTGGCAATCAGAGCGGTGAAGATGAGTAATATGGTGATTGATTTAATGGTGATCTTGCAGCACAATATAATACCCTGCTCTGTTATTTTAAACCAATGAAACCGGTACATAATATCACCATCAAAGGTTAAAGGAAGGATAATCCAGATCATCAAAAGGAACCAGAAAAGAGGTTTTAACCGGTGAATGACATCGATCGGATTCAACCCGGCCATGGCAATTAAAATAATCGAAATAATAAAATAGCCTGTTGCAATATAAATATTATCACACAATGCCGCGGCAAACGAGAGAGCAATTGAGGCAATGATTCTAGTTTTCGGATCAAGCCCGTGGATAAATGACCGGCCATAGGCAAATTTTTCTTCAATCATTTATGGGTTTTTCCCCTTTTTAAAAACTTTGCACCGAAGGCCAGCAAAAAAATAATGACAATTCCCCCGATGATCTGAAAAACAGACGGGCCTTTTTCCAAGTCTTCTTTTTTCTTCATGGCAACCTTAATATTTTTGGCCGTCGGCACTTTTATTAAGTCCGCTTTTGAAAGCCGCCATTTGGCCTGATGGCCTGTCCCTGCATCCAGCTTTAATACAAGATCAGAATCAATCTTTCCAGGAATTTTAAATGAATAATTTCCTTCCTGATCTGTTTGCCCTTTATGGATAACCACTCCTTTTTCATCAACAACGGTTATGGTACAATTTTTGGCTTTTCTTTTCGAACCAAAACTGCTTTCCGTATGGATGTAACCATCTTCAACCCATGCAAAAATGATGACCTTGTGAGCAAAGACATAGTTTGCTGGAACCATAGCGAATATAAGTGAAAAAATAATGATATGGTTTATTTTCATTTTTCCCTCACTGGTATAATTTCAGGGTATACCTTTAAAAGAAACGTGATGCAAAAACCGGTTATAATTCCTTCTATGATCATTACAGGAATGTGAGCCGTGATAATGACAAGGCTTGTTTCAAAAAAATTCTCGTCCGTGAACCATAAGGCCAGCCCTAATAGAAGGGATGAAAACAATATGGAAAACAAACCCGTCAGAAATCCCGCTGTAAAATTAAGACCGGGTGATTTACCCAGCAAGGGTAAAAAAAGATAGTGTACCAGTACTGCCGGGGCACCCATTACTACAACATTCACCCCCAATGTGGTAAGGCCTCCATATTGAAAGAAGACCGACTGTAAAAGCAATGCCGTCAGGATTGCCGGAATCGCCGCAAATCCAAGCAGCAATCCCACAATCCCGTTTAAAATCAGATGGACACTTGAAGGCCCGATATTCACATGAATCAAGGAGGCCACAAAAAAAGCCGAGGCCAGGATAGCCACATGAACAATGCGGTCATAATCAATTTTTTTTAATCCTATTGCCGTTCCGACCATGGCCAGAACGGCGCCGGAGGCCAATACCGGACCCGAAAGAACACCTTCTGAAATATGCATGTTATTTTCCCTGCCACTTCTCAAATTTAACCCATAATACTGCACCCAACTCTATATCCTTTTCTTCACCATTATGCATCAATTTTTTATCAGATGTATTTAAGGCGGCGAATCCCCACCACCCGGCAACAGGTGCGGCGTAGGTAAACACACCATTTTGATCCGCCTTTATCGTTTGAGTTACCATATAATCAGACGGCGCATGGGCTTTGCTATTTTCATTAAAAAATTCTACTTCCACTTCTGCATAGGGCACAACTTTGCCGTCCAGTTTTACAATTCCCTGGAACACGTTGCCGGCATAAAGGCCAAACGGTTTGGACAAAGGAACAATTTCTGTTTTCAGTCCCAGTTCACTGTCCCAGCCCTCATCATCCCCAAAGGCGGCTACCACGGTTTTGGTATAATGCACAATAAAACAATCTTCAGCCGGTTCCCAATAGGGTTTAGGCTCCATTATAAATGTATATGCCCCGGGCCTTTTGATGGTAACCCCTGTTTTCCAGGCATTGTGATTCATCACTTTTGTCTCTTTAAGCGTTCCATTCAAACCTTGTTTTTTTCCATCTTTGACCATAAAAAACTTTTCCGGTTTTACAAGCGGCATCCCAACTATTTCAAAGGGATGGGAAAAAGAAAGTTGAAGTTCAACTTTCTTTGAATCATCCTGCATGACCATATTATCAGAAGGGATCACCATCCCAAAATGTGCTGAAGACAGGCCATAGGAAAAACAAATCATTAGGCTTACCATACAAATTAGCTTAAAATTTTTCATTTTACATCTCCTTAAAATTAAAAAAACCACAAAAGGTGTCGGTATTCATTTACCGATATTGCGACCTTCGTGGTTTAAATTGTCTACTAAATTTTTTTTTGTTTTTCTTCGGGCTTCTGCCTGAAATTAAATTTTATTTACCTTTTCATACTCAAAATGTCAATGGATAATTTTTATCTATTAAAGACCAGGTTGAAAAGTACAGGTTACTGTCTGGTTTGAAACTGCTGAGCAATAGTATCCAGAAATTGGATGGAATCAAGGACTTCAACTGCTTTGGGTTCACAAATAGCAGCAAGATCACCCGTCATATATCCGGATTCTATGGTGTCAATGATAGTCTGTTCAAGCTTGTCGGAAAACTCAGCCAGTGCGGGAATTTTATCCAGTTCACCCCGTTTTCTCAATGCACCGGTCCAGGCAAAAATCAAGGCAACTGCATTGGTTGAGGTTTTCTCTCCTTTAAGGTGTTTGTAATAGTGGCGCTGAACCGTACCATGGGCAGCTTCATATTCAAAATAGCCGTGGGGGGAGACTAACACCGATGACATCATGGCAAGGGAACCAAAGGCTGAGGCAACCATATCACTCATGACATCTCCGTCATAATTTTTGCATGCCCAGAGCATTCCACCTTCTGTTTTCATCATTCTGGCAATAACATCATCTATAAGGGTATAAAAAAAGGAGATCCCGGCCTCTTCAAATTGATTCTTGTATTCACTTTCAAAGAGGTCTTCAAAAATCAGTTTAAACGTCTGGTCATATTGTTTTGAAATGGTATCTTTTGTGGCAAACCAGCAGTCAATTTTTTCATCAATGGCATATTCGAAACAGGCCCTTGCAAAACTTGAAATTGAAGCGTTGGTATTATGCGTCCCCTGTAGAATTCCGGGACCGGGGAGTTCCATGATCGTTTCCCGTGTCTCATTGCCTTTTGCATCTGTAAAGACGAGTTCCGCCTTGCCGCCTGTCTCGGTCTTTATTTCAGCATTTTTATACACGTCCCCATATGCATGCCTACCCACAACTATCGGCTTTTTCCAGGATTTTACAGATGGATTGCTTACCAGAATGGGCTTTCTAAATACAGTTCCGTCCAGCATCGCCCGGATTGTTCCGTTTGGGCTTTTCCATTGCTTTTTTAAACTGTATTCTTCCACTCTTTCCTGATTCGGAGTGATAGTGGCATTCTTTATACCCACACCATATTTTTTGATGGCGTTTGCCGCATCAATGGTAATTTGATCATCGGTCTCATCTCTTTTTTTAATACCCAAATCATAGTATTCGGTTTTCAGATCAACAAAGGGCTCTATGAGTTTTTCCTTTATAACGGGCCATAAAACTCTTGTCATTTCATCTCCATCCAGCTCAACAAGTGGGGTTTTCATTTGTATCTTTGACATTTATTTATCCTT
>JAFCZY010000258.1 GCA_019314105.1 Deltaproteobacteria bacterium | reverse complement strand
GGCCTTTGCCACTTTTAAAACTCTGCCGATTTTAAGTCCTTTGGGAAACACTTGATCCAAACCGGATGAAACAATCATTTCACCCTCTTTCACCTCATCTTTTCTTAATGCATAACTCTGGAATAATTATTCGCAACTTTGATTATTTTTCCAACAATTCCTTCGGAAACAAGCACAGGACTTCCTTTCACAAGACCCTCTTTTGCCCCCTTATCGATGATAATAGTTTTAAACCATGGGGATGGATCCCTTGCAATAATTTGAGCTGCCACATAAATGGCCGGAACCTGGTCAGTAAAATTAACAAATTTTTTAAGCCGAATATTTTCAAGCTCCAGTTCTTCATACCGATTTTTAATCTCTGTTACTTTCCCAAGCTGTTTTTTAAGTTCAACATTCTCTTTAACGGCGATGACCGACATAAAGTATGTATCCCAGATATTTTGGATAAAATAACTGGTTTCGCTAACTGCCCGCTGGACAGGAGAAGTAATAGAAATAAATACTCTTTCAATGTTGCTGACCGGCAACAATTCCCTGCTGCTCATAGTTATTACGGTAAAATTAATGGCAATAAAGAGAGCGAGCCCAACAAAAATAAGCAATTTTTGTGAAAACATTAATTCAGCTAATGACAACTTCTTTCAAAATATCAATACTGTCGAGGGATTTCCCGCAACCCAGAGCTACTGTAGTCAATGGATCATCGGCGACAACAATGGGAAGTCCGGTTTTTTCTTTAAGTAGTCTATCCAGATTCTTCAATAAAGCACCCCCCCCGGTTAAAATAATTCCGGAATCAACAATATCTGCTGCGAGTTCAGGGGGAGTCTGCTCAAGTGCAATACGAACCGTTTCAATAATTGCATCAATTTGCTCGGAAATGGCGACCCGAACTTCTTCAGAATCAATGGCCAGTATTTTCGGAATGCCGGATACAAGGTCTCGACCTTTGACTTCTATGGTTTCAAAATTTTCAGGATCAGGAAATGCATTTCCAATCGTTATTTTAATTATTTCTGCGGTTCTTTCACCAATCAAAAGATTATATTTTCGCTTTATATGCTGACTGATGGAAGCATCCATCCTGTCACCCGCAACCCTTAAAGATCTCGTATAAACAATACCGGAAAGTGAAATGACGGCTACTTCCGTTGTCCCACCACCAATATCAACAACCATATTACAGGTCGGTTCAGAAATGGGAAGCCCTGCGCCAATTGCTGCGGCCATGGGTTCTTCAATCAAAAAAACTTCTCTTGCTCCGGCAGATTCTGCTGATTCTCTAACTGCTCGTTTTTCAACCTGAGTAATCCCGGATGGTACGGCTATGACAATTCTAGGACGGACAAGGGTTTTCCTGTTATTGTGAACTTTTCGGATAAAATGTTTTAACATTGCCTCAGTGACTTCAAAATCAGCAATCACACCATCCCTCATAGGTCTTATGGCGACAATATTACCCGGTGTACGACCCAGCATTCTTTTTGCTTCAGTCCCCACGGCAAGCACTCTGCTTTTTGCCCCATCCGTCCTAACAGCAACAACTGAGGGTTCACTCAATACAATTCCTTTTCCCTTAACATAAACAAGTGTATTCGCCGTTCCAAGATCAATAGCCAAATCATTGGAAAAAGCCCCAAGCAAAGAGTCTATTATAAAATTCATTTTACCTCTTATCAGAAAAACAGTTATAAATTGTATTTAAACACAAAAGATCTTATCAAAAGTTATTTGCTACCAAACTTATCGATTTTTTACAAGTCCAAAAAGCCTTAAACCCACAATATCTCACATTAATTCAGAATATATTAAATCATGTATTCTCGGACGGAATTCTTTTATCCCCTCATTTGATCTTAACGGGTGGACTCTGTTGGTTAAAAAAATAATTATCACTGATGTTTCAGGGTCAATCCAGAAAGAAGTACCTGTGAATCCAAGATGACCCACAGATGAGGATGAAAAAAATTGTCCTGACGAAGACTTCTTTTCTGAAGGGGTGTCAAATCCAGCAACCATATCATAGTGATTTTTTTTTTGTACAAAGGCTTTTATAATATCAGGGGCCAGGACTTTTGTGGGATTACTTTGTAATGCATTCAGTATTTCACGACAAAGTTTATATATGGATCCGGCATCTCCGAAAAGCCCGGCATGCCCCTCTATTCCTCCTACTGCCCAGGCGTTATCGTCATCCACTTCACCCTTAAGCAATTTTTTTCTCCACGGACATTTCTGGGTGGCCGCAATTTTTTGTCGATACTTTTTCAGTTTTTCATTCTTTCGGTCCAAATCTATGAAAAACAGATCATCAATTTCAAGTGGAGAATAAATTTGTTCTGAAACAAAATGATCCAGTCTCTGGCAAGTAATTTTTTCAATAATCCATGACAGAACCATAAAGCCTAAATCACTGTAAACCTGACACGTATCAATTTTATTTTCAAGTGCCTCATGAACAAGAAGATGCCTGAGATATTGCCGGGGGATTTCATTTGTTTTCATGATTTTTTTAAAATAGTCACGAAAGGCAGGAAATCCTGACGTATGTCTGAGCAGCATATCAACGGTAATGTCTGCTTTTTCTGATGAATTAAACGCTTCCAGGATTGATCCTATCTTTTGATCCAAAAAAATCTGATGTCTTTCAATGAGCTTGGATACGGCCAGTGTTGTCGCCAGCGGTTTTGTCAGGGAAGCCAAATCAAAAATACTGTCTTTCCTCATTTTTCTTTTTTTAAAAACATCTGCCATACCATAAGATTCATGAAAAATAATTTTCTGATTTACCGCACACAATATCACTGCACCAGGAAAAATACCCTGTGAAATCGCCTGTTGGATCGCTTCGGAAATCCTGTCTTTAGCCATATGAATTAAATCCAGTAAATGCTTGCGGATATTGTGTCCATCTCAATATCCGTTCCCATAGACAAAGACAAATTAACCTTTCCATGGCCGGCACCCAACCCTGAAAAAACCGGGATATTGTATTCCTCAAATATTTCAGACAATATCTCTTCTACATATTTATCATTGTCGCAATCTTTAAATTCCCCGGTGACAACCCCCTGAATTCCGTCAAACAGACCGGCCATTTTCATCTGTGTCAGCATCCGGTCAATTTTATAGGCGGGCTCTCCGATATCTTCCAGAAACAAAATAGAATTTTTAAAGTCCGGTTGGAATTTTGTACCCAGAAGATGGGATATGGTTGCAAGATTCCCTCCTTTTAGCACACCCGTACACTTACCGGATTTGATAATTTTCCCGTTCGTTACTTTAAGTGTATCAAAAGATCCCATTAAAGTTCTGTAAAACGAATCAATGGTTTTTTGAGGGGCACTGGTAAATGACACCACATTGGGCCCGTGAATGACTGGATTTCCTGTTTTACCCATAATAGACAATAATATTGCTGTATTATCAGAGAACCCGACAAACGGTTTGGGATTTTGTTTAATAGTCTTCCAGTTTAAGTGATTCAGAACTCTCATCGCTCCAAAACCACCTCTGGCACAGATAATACCATCTATCTCCGGATCCAAAAAAAGATGGTTGATCACATTTGCTCGAAGGACATCATCTCCTGCAAGATATCGCTTCTTTTCAAAGATTTCTTCAGGGATTTTAACCTTAAATCCCAAACTTTTAAGAACATGAATTCCCTTATTTAATTTTTCAGTATCAAAGCGTGCCGACGGCGCACAGACCCCTAATATCGCTCCGGGTTTTAACAAAATGG
>JAFCZY010000021.1 GCA_019314105.1 Deltaproteobacteria bacterium | reverse complement strand
ATCATTTCCTGGACAGATTCATCTTTGGGGAATATGTATCCTTCGGAATCTTCATTCAGCAGTTTCCTGATTGTTCTAATGTTTTGGGTTTTATATCTTGGGGATAAAAATCCAAAATACCTTATTTTCCTAAATCCTTTGGGAAGGACGTGAAGCAAAAACCTGCGGATAAATTCTTCAGCATCAAGAATCATGAGTTTTGTCTTGTTATCTTCTGCACGATCTTTCCAGATAAAACTTACTTTGCCATTGTCCATGGATTTGATGCGATAATTGGAGATAGCCACTCTGTGGGTATATCGGCCAAGATATTCCAATACTTTTTCAGGACCTGAAAAAGGTGCTTTTGCATAGCCTGACCATTTTTTCCCGGCAATTGTTTTGATTAAGCGATCAAATTGATCATCATTTTCATATTTGGATGTATTGCCCGGAAATTGCAAGGAACCTTCCTTATAAAGTTTTTTTAAACCTTTGATATAAATATTCTTAAATGCCAGCACCAATGATTTTGTTCTGAAAAGAAAATTTGTCTTTGAGGATGTCCATTGTTCCTTGTCATCTGAAAGCACTCCGCCGGGAATGAGACAATGCAGGTGGAAATGATCCATCATGGTTTGTGTCCATGTGTGAAGGACTCCTATAAAGCCTGGATTTCCTTCAAGCCGCCATTGGGGATCTGCTGCAAAAACTTTGATGGTTTCATTCACCGATGAAAACAATAAATCAAGCAGTACCTTCATATTGCAGAGAATTATGGGATTTAAATCATGGGGTAAAGTAAAGACCAAATGAAAATATGCGACCGGCAAAAGCTCTGCTTTACGGGCATTGAGCCAGTGTTCTTTTGCCATGGTCTGACATTTGGGACAATGCCGGTTCCGGCATGAATTATAGAAATTTTGAGTATGGCCGCATGAATCACAAAAATCCATATGCCCGCCCTGTGCTGCAGTGCGGCAGGTTACGATCTTATTCATAACACCAACTTGTGCATGAGAGGCTGGATGGTGATCAAGAAAATCTTGCCCATGCTCGTTAAATATATCAGCAATTTCAATACCTGGTTTTTGTGATTTGCTGCTTTCATCGCAGCATATATTCTTCACTGTACACTCCCCTTAAAATCTTCATAAAGCATATCCAAAGGGCTTTTAACAGTGGATAGAAATTCTTGTGAAATATGGATATATCCAGCAGTGGTGACTATGGATTTATGACCCAGCATACGTTTAATGGTATGCGTTTGTATTCCCTTTTCCATCAACTACCCTTGGTAATCCTGGCTCTTTTTTTTGCAGTGTAATAAATCTGCTGGGCTGTTCCTACAGGCATAGGTTTGGATTTATCCTTACCAAAGAAAAGCCATTTCTCAGGGCGGTATTCGCGCCAATAATTTTCCAGTTCCGTTAAGAGCGCATCGGATAAAACAGTGTATCTGTCTTTTCTGCCTTTGCCCTGATCTACCCGTATCATTTTACGGGATCTTTCTATATGTATCGGCTTAAGTGCAACTACCTCACTGACTCTTAAGCCTGCACTATATACTGCATAAAGAAGTGCCCGGTGTTTGAGGTTAGTGCAGGATTCCAATAATTTTTTGACATCCTTTGGACTTAAAATTGTTGCAAGGGTTTTCTGTCTTGGTCTGGGCGGGATCATTATCTTGGTATCCCTGTGAAGCACATTGTCATAGAAACATTTAATCCCGCAAAATGTTACATTACAGGAGCTCCAGGCATACTTGCGATCTTTTATCAGATATCTAAAATAATCTTGAATCTGTTCATCTGATAATTTGTCAGGGCTTTGTTGATGATAGTTAGCAAGCCCTTTTACTGCAAGGATGTAAGCTTCGTTTGTCTTTGAAGAGTACCTTTTTAAAATAAGATGATTTTCAAATGCTCTTCTTAGTTTGGTCATTTTTTCCTCCTGAACATTATAGGTTAATATTCAGGAAAGGATGACTCATTAAAAAAAGTTTTAAAAGAAAATTTCGGAATAATTCAGCTATTTATTGTTTAAAAAAGAAGCTTGAATTTGCTTCCGCGTAGCGGTTTTGTTCAACAGTGTAAATAAATAGAAAAAACTCTATATATTACCAATATACAATGGATAATTTTTCTATTTATTGAAATAATACTATTAAAAAGTAGAAAATCCCCATTTATTTTTAATAACAGCTCAAATCACCCTGCCATACCAAAAAAATAATGTAAAGGGATATTCTGAATCCAGGCATCTGTTTTCCATGGTCTGATCTTGGTAATGATTGATCGGGCGTGTCAGGGTGATTGGGGGTTAGGGTATCAAGGAGATTCAAGGGTGTCTTGTTCGACCGGTTTGCCTGTGATTTTTGGTAAAGTTCCAAATATCTGGAATGGTTAAGACGGCAAATTGTTTGAACAAGGAACGAGTGAGTTTTTGCCGTCCAATGGAAGATATTTGTGAACTTTCAAAAATTATTCAGGCACTAGGGAGAATAAGACATCCCTGAATCTCCATAGGTGATCAGGCACCTCGAATCTCAATGGAATAAATAAAACAATTGGCAGTTATCAAAAATATCCAGTTGATTTAATTTAATTCTTGAAAAATATTACGAATCTGCTAATACTACAAAAGTTTCAAAAAGTTCAAAGAATCATGTTATACAAATATCCGGGTAATTCAATGGGATTATCCGGAATCTATTAACGTTAAGCAAATAAAGGGAGAGTTTCTATGAAAGTATTAAAAGTATTGGCTGTTTGCATCACCGTTCTTGCCATGTCCACATTAACCATGGCTGGAACACTTGAAGATGTTAGAGCAAAGGGATGGATTCAGGCCGGCGTCAACGGCAGTCTTTTTGGTTTTGGAAAAGCGGATGACAAAGGTGTCTGGAGAGGCCTTGATGTTGATTCTGCCAGGGCTGTTTCTGTTGCCGTATTTGGCAGTCCCGACAAATTAAAATTCACTCCTTTAACAGCTAAAACAAGATTTACAGCATTGCAGTCAGGAGAAATTGACGTTCTTTTCAGAAATTGTACCCAAACCTTAAGCCGGGACACGGCTCTTGGCCTTGATTTTGCTGTGGTAAATTATTATGATGGTCAAGGATTCCTGATTCCTAAAAAACTGGGGGTTAAAAGTGCTAAAGAACTTGATGGTGCGACTGTTTGTGTCCTTCCCGGAACGACCACAGAAATGAACGTTGCTGATTATTTCAGGACAAACGGAATGAAAATGAATCCGGTTGTTATTGAAGACACCGCCGAACTTGCCAAGGCCTTTTTTGCCGGCAGATGCGACTGTTTAACATCAGATGCATCCCAGCTTGCAGGAACGCGCGCAGTGGCTCCAAATCCTGATGACTACATGATCCTTCCGGATATCATTTCAAAAGAACCGTTGGCGCCTGCAGTAAGACATGGAGATAATCAATGGAAAGATATTGTTAACTATTCTGTACTTGCCATGATTAATGCTGAAGAACTGGGTATTACGTCTAAAAATGTTGATGAAATGCTGAAAAGCAAAAATCCCAAAATACAAAGATTTTTAGGCGTTACAAAAGGAAATGGAAAAGCGCTGGGGCTGGATGAAAAATTTGCTTACAATATCATTAAAATGGTAGGGAATTACGGCGAAATTTTTGAAAGAAATGTGGGAGTGAATACTCAGCTTGGAATTGAAAGAGGGCTGAATGCACTTTGGACAGATGGTGGCTTGATGTATTCTCCACCATTTAAATAAACTAAATTTTTGCATTTATTTATGGTGCAATGAAAATTGCACCATACTTTTTTAAAAGTATTTAGAAAGTATAATGAATACAATTAATAATAAAAATTCTGAGGACATATCCTTCTGGTATGATCCTGATAAACGGTCCATACTTTATCAGATTGGCGCAGCTTGTTTGTTTGCTTTTGTTGCATGGTACCTCATTTCCAATACAATGGCCAATTTGGAAAGACAATCCATTGCAACAGGATTTGGATTTTTACATAAAGAAGCTGCTTTTGAAATTGGAGAGTCTTTAATTGAGTATTCAGCAGCAGACAGGTATGCTAGAGCTCTTTCTGTCGGTTTTTTAAATACCCTTCTGGTATCATTTATTGGTATTATTCTAACGGTTATCCTTGGAACATTTCTCGGGGTAGCCCGATTATCAAAAAACTGGCTGATTAATAAATGTGCAACAGGATATATTGAACTCTTTCAAGACATACCGATCTTATTACAGCTTTTTTTCTGGTATGCTTTTTTTTATGAGATGCTGCCATCTCCAAGAGAGGCTCTAAGTCCATTCAATGGCCTGTTTTTATGTAACAGAGGGTTGATTTTTGGAATCCCACAAGCCCATCCGGTTTATAAATATATGGCAATGGCTATATTAATTGCAGTTATTATTATGTTTCTCCTGAAAAAATGGGCTCAAAAAAGGCAGGATTTAACGGGTAAGGCATTTCCTGTTTTTTATACTTCAATAGCATTAATATTAGGTCTGCCTTTTGTCTCCTGGTTAATTGGCGGAGCTCCGACTGAAATGAGCGTTCCTGTATTAAAAGGATTTAATTTTAAGGGGGGGTTAACCATCAGCCCTGAGTTTGCGGCACTTCTTTTAGGACTTGTTTTATATACGGCAGCGTTTGTTGCTGAAGTTGTAAGAGCAGGAATTCAATCCGTCAATAAAGGTCAGACTGAAGCGGCAATGGCCATTGGTTTGAAACCCGGGCAGCTTTTAAATCTCATCATTCTACCCCAGGCATTACGGGTTATTATTCCGCCTTTAACAAGCCAGATGCTCAATTTAACGAAAAACAGCTCTCTTGCTGTAGCCATTGGGTATCCGGATTTTGTTTCGGTTGCCGGAACTGCGATAAATCAGACAGGACAGGCAATTGAGGGGGTTCTGTTAATCATGATTGTATATCTTATATTCAGTTTATCAACGTCTGCCTTTATGAATTGGTATAATAAAAAAATGGCGATAATAGAAAGGTGATGATGGTAACATCAAATTTTTATGGAATTAACTAAAAAGAATGAAGGCCAGGTAATAATCAAACCACCTATATCAAGTGTTGGTATTCCGGGGTGGATCAGAGAAAATTTATTTTCCAGCCCTTTTAATACCTTTCTAACTATTATTATTATCAGTATCTTATGGTTCTCCATTATTCCTTTTTTAAAATGGGCTTTAATCGACAGTTCCTGGCTGCCGGATGCAAACTGCAAGGCATCAGGCGGTGCCTGCTGGTCCGTTATCTCCAGTAATTATAAAATTATTCTTTTTGGATTTTATCCCCAGAATATCTTATGGCGTCCGATAACGGCCATTTTCATGCTGGTAATCTTACTATTTATCAGTCGAAATAGAAATTACTGGAATGCCTTTCTTGGATACACCTGGATTATTTCATTGGTCATTATGGGAATATTGTTAAAAGGAGGGATTTTCGGTCTTGAAACAGTTGATATACAAAAATGGGGCGGAATTATCCTTACATTACTTTTATCTGTTTTTGGCCTGACCGCCGCCTACCCTTTAGGTGTTTTTCTGGCTCTGGGACGACAGTCAAAAATGCCGGTATTTAAAACCTTCTGTATCTTTTATATCGAATTGATACGGGGTGTTCCGTTAATCAGTTTATTATTTATGTCTTCTGTGGTTTTTCCCTTATTCCTGCCGGAAGGGGTGTCCATAAATGCCATCTTAAGAGCTCAAGTTGCCATTATCATGTTTACGGCAGCCTATATTGCCGAAGTGGTCAGAGGCGGCTTACAGGGAATGAACAAAGGACAATTTGAAGCAGCTGATTCCCTTGGGTTGAATTATTTCCAGACCATGCGGTTGATTATCCTGCCACAGGCATTAAAAATTGTTATTCCGCCTTCTGTCAGCATTTTAATTTCAGCGTTTAAAGATACATCCCTTGTCGTTATCATTGGATTATACGATTTATTAAAAACGACACAGGTAACATTATCAGAACCAAAATGGATGGGGTTCTCAGCAGAAGCATATATATTTATCGCCATCATTTATTTTGGGTGTTGTTTTTTTATGTCTAACTATAGCAGAAAGCTGGAAAAAGAACTTGATACAGGATTATAACCATAATTATTATTAACAATAATATGTATAAAGCGATTATTTATGACTGAAAAAAAAAATAGAAAAGAAGATATTTCAAGTGAAGATACAGTGATTGAAATCATCAATATGCATAAATGGTACGGTGATTTTCATGTTTTAAACAATATTAATCTCACTGTTAAAAGAAAAGAGATTATTGTTGTTTGTGGTCCATCCGGATCTGGAAAATCAACGCTTATAAGATGCATAAACCGGCTTGAAGAGCACCAGAAAGGGCAAATAATCGTTGACGGTATTGAGCTTACCAAGGACCTTAAAAACATTGAAAAAGTCAGGTCCGAGGTGGGAATGGTGTTCCAGCATTTCAATTTATTTCCCCACCTTACAATTGTTGAAAATTTAACAATAGGGCCTATATGGGTAAGGAAAATACCCAAAAAAGAAGCTGAAGAAATGGCCATGGTTTATCTTGAAAAAGTTCAAATTGCAGAACAGGCAGCAAAATTCCCTGGACAGCTATCCGGAGGACAGCAACAACGGGTGGCAATTGCTCGAAGTCTTTGCATGAAACCCAATATAATGCTGTTTGATGAGGCGACTTCAGCCCTTGATCCTGAAATGGTAAAAGAGGTTCTGGATGTCATGATAGACTTGGCACAGGGGGGAATGACCATGATTGTTGTCACCCATGAAATGGGGTTTGCAAAAAGTGTTGCCCACAGGGTTCTTTTTATGGACGAAGGAGAGATTATTGAAGAAAACGAACCCGAAGAATTTTTCAATAATCCTCAAAATGATAGAACCAAAACATTTCTAAGCCAGATTTTGTATTAATAAATTCTTAGTATTTTATTACAGATTTTTACTGTCGATTTTTTTATATCCACTAGTCTCCACTATCGTTAACTGGGGGATAATCCAATAAGGAAGCATATGATAAACGTAGGCATTGCAGGAGCATCCGGATACACAGGCGTTGAGCTTGTCAAATTGATTTCCAATCATCCAAAAACTAAATTGTGTGCTGTGACATCAAACAGCTATAAAGGTAAATCTTTAACGAATATTTTCCCTTCCATGAGAGGATTTGAAAATCTGATTTGTGAAGATTTAGATATTCAATCACTTTCCCAAAAAGTAGATGTCATGTTTTTAGCACTGCCCCACAAAGTATCAATGATGCATGTGCCGGCACTGCTTGAACATAAGATAAAAGTTATTGACTTGTCCGCAGACTACAGATTTACAGATGCAAAAGCTTATGAATCCGCCTATCAAACACACACCTCAAGGCATCTTTTAAAAGAAAGCGTCTATGGTCTTAGTGAAATATACAGAGACCGGATAAAAACATCAAACCTTGTCGGCAACCCAGGCTGTTATCCAACCAGCATTCTATTGCCCTTACTTCCCCTTTTAAAGGAGGGTTTGATCCGGCCTGATAACATTATTTCAGATTCAAAATCCGGTGTAAGCGGTGCAGGACGTTCTTTATCGCCTTCCACTCATTTTTGCGAAGCCAATGAATCATTCAATGCCTATAAAATCGGGAACCACCGGCATACCCCTGAAATCAATGAAATTTTGAGCAGCCACTCACAACAAAGAGTAGCCATCACTTTTGTTCCACATTTATTGCCTTTAACAAGGGGAATGCTGTCAACGATTTATGCTCAGACAACAAATGATGCAACCGAAAAAAATATCAGAAAAATGTATGATGCCTATTATGGTGATGAGCCTTTTGTGAGGATACTGGATAAAGATACTTACCCGGCAATTTCTTATGTTAAAGGGACGAACTGCTGTGATATCGGCTTTCACTTTGATGAAACAAAGCGCCAGATCATTATTGTTTCTGTCATTGACAATCTTTTAAAGGGTGCAGCGGGCCAGGCGGTTCAAAACATGAATATACTGTTTGGTTTAAATGATGAAACAGGCTTGAATTCGGTTCAAGGGCCTTTGTAATTATTCTGAAACTAATAGTTTCGTTGCCCCATACAATACCAACACAACTATCAGCATCAGGGAACGCTTTTAGAACAGACTTTTGTACCGCACGGGCACCATTGTTATATCATTTAGGTCATGTCGGAGACAATAAAGCCAAAAATCGTACTTTATCTTGATTCTGATTAAAGTATTCTCTTAGCGGTGCGGTTGAATTAGCTGGGAACTCAATCATGTTCAGTCCTTCCATTTTAGGTTGACTCCTGTAGTTTAGCTGATAAACGGGGTGATTGCGCCACCATTTGCTGATTTTATTTCATTCACCACCTGGCGAACATCACTGAGGCATCATTTCCCCTTAGGGTTCTTTTCAGCACAAGTACATCCCCCAGACTTTTTTTCAGTAATGATTTTTTCCATAATTAAAGACTTTCCATTTTTATGATAATCTTTTTTTATGTCCTCGGCTGTGTATTCAAAACAATAACAGATTACATTGTCCAAAATATTTCTCCTATGTAAATAATTTACTCTTAGCTTGCACAACAGCTTAGAGACTCAATATTCTTTTCAAAAGTGGTTGCTGCCAGCTTAATTCCTTCAGACAATGTCAGATAAGGATGAAAATATGATGACAACTCCTCAGTCGTAACACCATTTAAATCTAGTTTTTAAGGATTAATTATTAAACCAATAAGTGGTACGTTTGCAAAAGCCCACCAGCATCAGCATGACCGGCACTTCAATCAGAACGCCTACCACGGTTGCAAGTGCTGCCCCCGACGAAAGCCCAAACAGCATGACCGACGTTGCAATGGCTACTTCAAAATGGTTGGATGCACCGATCATGGCGGCAGGGGCGGCATCTTCATATTTCAGGTTCATCAGTTTGGCAGCGCCATAGCCCAGGGCAAAAATAAGAAGGGTCTGAATAAAAAGGGGAATGGCAATCCACACGATGGTCAAAGGATTGGATGTTATGACTTCCCCTTTAAAACTGAACAGTAAAACAAGGGTTAACAGTAATGCACCGATGGTCACCGGGGTCAGAACACCTAAGAATTTTTCCTTGAACCAGGTTTCCCCTTTGGCTGAAATAATCCATTTTCTTGAAAGATAGCCTGTCACCAGTGGAAGGGCCACATAGATGGCAACAGATAAAAGCAATGCCTGCCAGGGGATGGGAAGCTTTCCTATTCCCAGAAGAAAACCACCCAGAACACCGTATAAAACCAGCATGGTCAGAGAGTTGATGGCCACCATGACAAGGGTTAAGCCGTCATTTCCCCGGGAGAGGTATCCCCACACCAGGACCATGGCTGTACACGGGGCAATCCCCAGAAGGATACACCCTGCAAAATAGCTTCTCCATAAAGGGATCTGCAGCATTTTTATACCGTCCTGCAAGACAACGACTCCTGCTCCATGCTGGGCACCTACAGGAAGATCAAGGCCAAAGGGCATTTTGACAAGATCAATGGCATCTACCCCAATAAGTGATTTAAGGAGAAACCCGAGAAAAAATAAAGAAATGGCATACATGGTAAAGGGTTTGATGCACCAGTTGATAAAAAGGGTTAAAAAGACGGGTTTCCCGCTTTTCCCGGCTTGTATGACCGAGGCGAAATCTATTTTTACCATGATGGGATACATCATGAAAAAAAGACAGATTGCAATGGGGATGGATACGACAGGCGCACCACCGACATTGATTGACATACCATCCAGTGTTTTGGCAAAGTCAGGAGCAATTTTACCCAATAAAATTCCGCCGGCAATACATAGTCCCACCCATACGGTCAGGTACCGTTCAAAGATACTGGTCATTTCCCGTTTGTCTGTGGTACAATTTTCCTGACTCATTTTTAATTTCTCCTTTTTTTAAGATTATCCGGCAATCCTTTGACAAATAATTTTATTTCATCCCTGATCCTGCGGTAGCAGTATAGCTGCTCTTTTTTTGATGCCCCTTTTTGGGCAAGTTTCCTTGCCAGTTCCGGTGGATCATCAAATCCCACATGGATGACCCGGCAACGGGGCGGGAAATAAGGACAGGTCTCGTGGGCATGACCGCAGACGGTAATGACAAGGTCAAGTGTAACATCTTTAAAATCATTGACATGTTTTGATGTATGCCCGGAGATATCAATTCCTGTACATAAAAATAAAATTTTTAATTTGTCAGCCATTATTTTTGTTCTCCTGTCTGGTTTTGGAACATGAACCACCTGATCGCTGTTTCTGGCTGAGCTCCTCACAGGGAATCGCTATGATTTGCCGCAGTGCCTTTAAATCTTTTTTTGTTTGAGTGGAGCCCTCAAGTTTTTGACTCAGCCAGAGAACAACTGGTTCAAGGGAAGCGTCTTTGGTATTGATCCGAAAATATACCCAACGGCCCTGTTTTCGGTTTTTTAACAGACCGGCAGTAACCATGAGGCTTAAATGGCGGGATGCAGTGGCACCGGCAACATTTAAGAACTCAGTAATCTGGCAGGCACAAAGTTCTTTATAAGAAAGCAGGGCACAAAAAATTCTGAGCCTGTTTTTGTCCGACAATGCTTTTAATATTAACAGAAGAGTGTCCATGGAGTCTCCATTTTTATAATTAGCTAAACAACTAAATATATATTTGATATTTTATGCCGGGTCAATAATTTTTTATCATAAAAAACTTGACAGCAGATCTTTATATCGTTATATTCACTTTTAACGATATAGAAAATATATTTAACTTCAGGAGATTTAAATGCCAAGTGTCACTCAACTCAAAATAGGAAAGCACATGACAGGGATTGTTGGCCTTAAAGAGGCGCTGGAAGAGGTTGCTGGCAAGGTTCGAAATCCTTCCGATGAACAGATTGTTGGCCTGATGATGGAAAAACTTTCCTCAAAAAATTATATCCCGTCAACAGAGACTGAACTGTATGAAAGTGTTCTTCTCAGGGAATATAAAAAATTCATGGGAGAGTCGATTCCTGAGCTGCCGCTTGAAAATGTTGAGGTCAAGGTTCTTGGCAGCGGCTGTCCCAATTGTGACCGCCTGGAGCAGGAATTGATGATGGTCATCGGACAAATGGGTATTGATGCTGATCTTGTACACGTGAGAGACATTAAGGAAATCAGTCGATACGGGGTGATGGGAGTACCAGCCCTGGTAATCAACAGAAAAGTCAAAGCAGTGGGAACTGTTCCTTCCCGTGCAGATCTCAAGGCATTTTTAAAAGAAGCTGAAAAATCAATTTATATATCGTTAAATAGCCATACATAATATATATCAGGAGGCATTATGGAATCAACAATAGTTAATAAAAACACAAAAATGATGATGTTGTTTAATCTTATTCTGGGGGGTACCGGACTCTACCTGTGGTGGATAATTTATCACACACTTCCCAGGCTGTCCTCATGGCTGACCTACAGCCTTTTGCCCATTGAGACCGGATCACATCTGGGGTCTTCAATTGAATTTTTTTTCTATGATACGCCCAAGGTAATGATGCTGTTGTTTCTTGTCGTTTTCGGGGTGGGCATCATCAGAAGTTTTTTTACGCCGGAGAAAACCCGGGCATTTTTGTCCGGTAAAAGTGAATTTGCAGGAAATATCCTGGCTGCTCTTTTAGGTATTATCACTCCTTTTTGTTCCTGTTCAGCTGTTCCCTTGTTTATTGGGTTTGTCACCGCCGGGGTACCCCTGGGGGTGACTTTCTCTTTTTTAATTGCAGCTCCCATGGTCAACGAGATTGCCTTAGGGCTTTTGTACGGACTTTTGGGCTGGAAAGTAGCTGCCATTTACCTGGGAACCGGTCTTTTTATTGCCATCGGCGCAGGCTGGGTCATCGGCCGACTGAAACTGGAACATCACATTGAAGACTGGGTGACCGAAACGGTTGCGGTCAGTGTTTCCATGGAGGACGAAAAATTAACCTGGACAGATCGACTTGTTTACGGCTGGGATGCGGTAAAGGAAATCATCGGCCGGGTCTGGATATATGTCATTATAGGCATTGCGGTTGGTGCCGGTATCCACGGATTTGTTCCCGAAGGAGTCATGGCCTCTGTCATGGGTAAGGGTTCCTGGTGGTCTGTGCCCTTGTCTGTTGTTATCGGGGTTCCCATGTATTCCAATGCAGCAGGGATCATTCCCGTTGTGGAGGCCCTGCTGGGCAAAGGAGCAGCCCTTGGAACAGTGCTGGCCTTCATGATGAGTGTCATTGCCCTTTCTTTACCGGAAATGGTAATCTTGAGAAAAGTGCTCAAACCCAAACTGATTGCCGTTTTTATCGGTGTCGTTGCCAGCGGCATTCTGGTGGTGGGTTATTTATTTAATATGATTATTTAATTTTAACTATAAATTAGTTGTCAGGAGATTCAAATGGAAATTAAAATTCTTGGACCTGGATGTGCAAAATGTAATAAAACAGAAAAGCTGGTACGGGAAGTCATAGATGAAACCGGTGTGGATGCCGATATTGAAAAGGTGTCCGACATGATGAAAATCGCTTCCTATGGTGTATTCGGCACCCCGTCCGTTATCATTGACAATGAAGTAAAGTGTACCGGCAAAGTACCCAAAAAAAGTGATATCAAAGCCTGGCTGACAAAATAGGAGAGTTGTCGAAAATGCCGGCAAGTAAGGCTTGACAGGGTGGAGGCAGAAGATATATTTCTTAATCTGAATATATAAAAAGGGGATGAACATGAAAGAATTTATAAAGGTAACAAAAGCGTTGTCCGATCCCACCCGGGTTAAGATATTAAAAATGCTGCAAAAAAAAATGCTGTGCGTCTGTGAAATTCAGGCTGCTCTGGACAGGGCGCAGTCCACCATCAGCAAACATCTGAAAATACTTGAGGATGCCGGCTTGATCTCTTTTGAAAAAGACGGACTGTGGGTAAATTACAACCTGGCGGACGGTACCCAGAGTCCCTATGCAGCAAGCCTGATCGGAAACATGCGCCACTGGCTGGAGGATGATCCCGAAATTATGGATATCATGGTAAAGCTACCAGAGATTGACAGAAAAGATATCATTAAATAGCAGGACATTGTGCCGGGAATAGTATTTTTTTATTCTCATCGCATCTATCAATCTCTATATAATAATATTAACGTGAGGAGGTTAGGAATGGAACAGGTTTTAAAAAATTTTACAC
>JAFCZY010000020.1 GCA_019314105.1 Deltaproteobacteria bacterium | reverse complement strand
TTTACTGCGAACATATTAACGATATTTATTACAACTGATTACAAATATAGGATTTATTGGACATGTAAGAATTTAAACATTTCTAAAGTTCAGGATCCGCCCGATTTAATCTGGCAGCTATGGCAAAGAGGTCACACCCGTACCCATCTCGAACACGGAAGTTAAGCTCTTTAGCGTCGATGGTACTGCATGGGAGACTGTGTGGGAGAGTAGAACGCTGCCAGATTAATCCTTTTAAAAAAGCCCTGAGCGTTTATGCCATAATCGACATAAACGCTCAGGGCTTTTTGCGTTTTGGTGAATCGCTAACTACAAAATATTTTCAGAAGACTTGACGTCTTGACGTTGAAAAATTAAATTTTCTATAGTACAGATGTAAATATTTTACAAAAAAGGTCAAGAGATAAAAGGACGTAAAATGGATTTTCTCGATGGACTGAAATATAATATCAAAGGGTTACTTCTGGCTTTAAAAACTCCAAAACTTTTGATGCTTGGGTTACTGCGGTTTTTCATTGTTTTGTTTTTTACCCTTGTCTTATCCGGTCTTATTCTATACTGGCATAATGAAATTTTATTAATGATCTGGAAAATGCCGGAATCCGGCTGGTTGATATATATATGGAAACTGGCTTCCTGGTTTTTATCTATCTTTCTTGCAGGCATTGCCATGGTTATTTCTTATTTGATCGCCCAACTGTTTTTCTGTGTTTTTATCATGGATTATATGTCAAGAATTACTGAAAAAATAATATTGGGCCGAAAAGTGCCATTTGAACAAGGGTCATGGATCAATTTTTTTTTCTATCTGATCAAACAGGAGATACCCAGAGCAATTATTCCCGTAGTAATTTCCCTGATCATTATGCTGTTAAGCTTAATGACGCCTGTCAGTCCGATTATCATTATCATCTCTTCGGTTACTGCTGTAGTTTTTTTGGCCTGGGATAACACAGACCTGATACCGGCAAGAAGGATGGAACCGTTTAATGTAAGGCTAAAATTTTTAAGAAAAAATTTAATGTTTCATATAGGATTTGGAACCCTTTTTTTGATCCCATGGTTGAATATTTTATTTTTATCTTTCGCACCTGTCGGGGCAACTTTATATTATCTGGATAAAGAATAATAATCCATCTAAAAGGACAAGTAGTATGGTTGTGGTTTGTAAAGAATCGGTTGAGCAATTGACGGATAAGAAGGCGGATACATTATCCAAAGAGGATGAAATCATTGTTTGCGCTTTTTGCAACAATCACATTACAAATCCGTCCAGGCAGATTGTCGTAAACAATTCATTTCACCATGCCTTTGTAAATCCCCACGGCTATGTCTTTGAGATTGGATGTTTCAGCGATGCAAAAGGATGTAGATCCGCTTCAACAGCCTCAACCGAATTCTCATGGTTTATTGGATATTCATGGAAGATAGGTATTTGTAATTATTGTTCAACTCAGTTGGGTTGGATTTTTTCTTCAGAATCGAATATCCTGAAAGGCACACATAAATTTTTTGGACTTATTCTTGAAAAAATAATTTTTCCATAACCTGAAGATTACACGTAAAAACCGTTTGACAATTTTTTATATTATTCTATAATTATACTCATCTGAGCATCAATTCTGAACCCGTGCGAATAATCTGATTTCAAATTCACTACCATTTCAGCTTTAACTTTTTAAATTTTATTACAGGAGGGAACGCATGAGTGACAGTGTATACAAAATTATTGACCTTGTAGGGAGCAGCGAAAAGTCCTGGGAAGATGCGGCTACCAGTGCCATTGACCGGGCATCAAAATCATTGAGAGACTTAAGAGTTGCAGAAGTAATGAAACTTGATATTAAAGTTGAGAAGGGAAAGCCGGCACAATTTAGAACGAATTTGAGAGTATCATTTAAATATCAAGATTAATCAGGAAATCTAAGGAAGGTATGAGTAACGGGGATTTGTTACTTGTTGCTTATAATTCGCCCGTTTTATAAATATGCTTGCGATGAAAGTTGTAACATGTTGATGGATTTTTTTGTTCGCATGATTTTCATTGTTCTTGGTCATTCATTTGTGATAAACAGATCGAAATAAGAGTTTATTTTCAATATGAACATGATGAAAGAACAGAGGATAATGATGAATGTTCTTGTTACAGGAACGGCGGGGTTTATTGGATTTACCTTAACATACCGCCTGCTCAAAGAGGGCCATAATGTCTGCGGGATTGATAATTTAAATGATTACTATGATGTAAACCTTAAAAAGGCCAGACTTTTTATTATTGAAAAAGACCCCAAATTTGAATTCCAGCTGATTGACCTGGCTGACAGGGAAAAAATAAAAAAACTGTTTAAAACTCATCAATTTGATTATGTTATAAACCTTGCTGCCCAAGCAGGCGTTCGGTACAGCATTAAAAATCCTGCATCTTATATCGATAGTAATCTGGTCGGTTTTGGTAATATACTGGAAGGGTGCCGGCATTCAGGTGTCAAACACCTGGTTTACGCTTCCAGCAGTTCTGTTTATGGGTTGAATACCACTATGCCGTTTTCTGTCCGACACAATGTGGATCATCCCATCAGCCTCTATGCTGCATCCAAAAAAGCGAATGAATTGATGGCTCATACCTATAGCTATCTATACAATCTTCCTACAACAGGCCTTAGATTTTTCACGGTGTATGGCCCTTGGGGAAGACCGGATATGGCTCTTTTTCTTTTTACAAAGGCTATTTTGAATAATGAGCCTATAAAAGTATTTAATAACGGAAATATGCAAAGAGATTTTACCTATATTGATGATATTGTTGAAGGTGTCGTCAGGGTAATGAACACTATCCCAACTGCAGATCCGGACTGGAGGTCAGATGCACCCAACCCGTCGACCAGTTGTGTTCCGTATAAATTGTATAATATCGGGAATAACCAGCCAGTTTCCCTGATGGCCTTTGTTGAAGCCATTGAAAAGGCCATCGGTAAAAAAGCGATTAAAAAATATTTGCCATTACAGGCAGGAGATGTCCCCGCAACTTATGCAGACGTAAATGATTTAATAAATGATACAGGGTTTAAACCTTCTACATCCATCACCAAGGGAATAAACAATTTTATTAAATGGTATAAAGATTATTATGCATAAATAATCAGGGCTGAAAATGACTATGCCTTATTTAATACATCCATCATGGTATAGGATTTTTTTGAGTTGTCCGGATTTGCAAGCTTTTCATTAAGGAACAGAACTGCATCAAAAGTGCCGCTGACATAAATATCCCGGCCATTAATATTGTGTTTAAATTCAAACAAAACCGATCCGTCAGAAGATGTTAAAGTATAGGTATGCCACCCGTGACCTGTCAGATGTGCTTCAGGAATGCCCCACTCTTTTTTTTGCACTTCAGGATCTCTGATCATTTGGATTTTATTCACATCAAAATCAGTCCCTAATTGATTAAAATATCCCACCATTGCTTTGGCTGTGCCTGAGGTGTCTGCTTTTCCCTTTTGATGGCTTTCCTTCACTTCAAGGGTATATCCCTCAAAAAGACCAGGGAAAGTATTTGCAGTATATGCCATCATTGCCTGGAATCCTACAATCTGTTTGGCCATATTGGGTGCAATAACAGCTGGTGTTGAAGAATTTTTCACAATCTGTTCAAGTTGTTCTCTGTCTCCCCCTGTGGTTCCCATGACAAATGGAATCTGATTTCGGGTATAAAACAAGGCATTTGAATTAACAGCCGTTGGATGCGTATAATCAATGGCTATAAAGGCGGTAAACTGAGTTTTAATCCGACTGATTTTATCATCCCTTGTGTCGGGTTTTATAAGTTCAAATGGTGTTTGGTCAATGGTTATGGTGTTTTCTTCGATTTCCTGACCGGTAAGGGAAAAGGGGACCACATTAAATCTGTCATCCGTGATGGCAACCCGGGCCATTCTTTTTGCAACGTTCCCTGGCAGGCCATTGATCATGATATTTATTTTTTCCATTCTAAATGACTCCTTAAATTGCTTGAACAAGGTTTGATAACTTAGGAAGTTTGTCTGTATTCAAATCAGTCATAATTTTTTTTAATGATTTTACAGCATCAGGGATATACTGCTCAAAGCCCTTTTTCTTTTTTATTTGACTTAAAAAACTGAAGGCCCCAAGAAATTGTAAGTTTCTTGTCAAACAGCAATATTGATAACAGTTTAAAAAATTTTGCCTTTCTACTCCGTTCAATTTTAATTTTTTCAGGACATATTGCAAAAGATCATTTTTTGTTTGATCTTTTAAGTTAACATAAGGATCTATCAGCAAAGAGGCAAGATCATATTGCAAAGGCCCTAATCTTGCCGATTGAAAATCAATAAAATAAACGTGGCTGTTCTGTATCATAATGTTTCTTGATTGCATGTCACGGTGCATTAAACCGATAAATCCATGTTTCAGGGCATGATCTGCAATATGCTCAAATTCATCTGAAAATTCATGAAAGGTGATATCCAGATTTAAATAGTTTTGAATGAAGGCTTCTATAAAATATCGGCATTCTTTTTCAATAATCAATTCTTTTGAATAGGTCTCTGTCTGACAGGTCCATTCTTTTTTAAATCCGTAAAACCCCTTTATGGAAAAATCAATCAGCCGGTCCATCACTTCTCTATAGATGTTTATGGTGAAGTCACTGTTATGCTTTTGGTTGATCTGGGTCTCAAGATGGACATCTCCCAGGTCATCAAGGATTACCATTCCTGAAAGGGTGTCATGATTTATGATACGGGGGACAGGAATGCCCTTTGAATAAAGGTGATTCCCGATATGAAGAAAGGTATTCAATTGTAACCGTCGATCACTTTCAGGGAGACAGATGCCATGGTCTGAAACAATAAAAGACCTATCTTTATATGTTGCCCGGTACCAGTTTCTGTCAGATCCATCCCCTGCAAGCGGATCAAGTTGAATGTTTTTGATTTGATCTTGCGTTATCCCAAACCCTGATGCCGCTAATTCAAGAAGGGAGGTCATTGAATAGTCGTCTGGTGTGCCAATATCAGACCAGAAGATATTTTTTTCTACAACTGCTTGTACCTGTTTTTCACTGCAAAGGCTTTGATATACTTCAATGCTTGAAAATATTTTTTTATCGGGAAAGAAGTCATAAATTTGAGGAGACAAAACCTGGATGCCGGTAAATGCAAGACCATCTGTTTTTGAATCAAACTTTTGGATATATCCCTGCTCATCGATTTTTACTTTATTAAATTTATCATGATTATGAAGCACAAGGGTTGCCAGGCAATTGGATTTTTCATGAAAGTTGTATATCTTTTTAAGATCAACAGTTGAAATAATATCAGAATTAATGACAAAAAAAGGACTGTCCTTTAAAAAAGGCTTTGCATTGGCAATGGCACCGCCAGTATCAAGAATGGCCGGCTCATAGATCGTTTGAATGTTAACAGTATATTTTTTTTGTGCAATAAAAGCGTCTATTTGTAGATACAAATGATGGGTGTTGATCAGGATTTGTTCACATCCGGTGGCCACAAGTTTTTTTATAACATGCTCAAGCATAGGGATGGACAACACTGTAAACAACGCCTTGGGAATTTTTTCTGTATAGGGCAAAAGCCGTGTCCCGAATCCTGCCGCAAGGATAAGTGCTTTCATGGGTTTATGATGCGATTAAAAGAATTAACCGGTCAAGAATATTCTTGTAATATTCAATCTGTATATGATCTTTAGACCCGTTAACCCCATTTTTGGTAAAATAGTTGGCAGCATTTTTATAATTCACCTGGGACAAAGATTCCTTTAGAGTTAGGATTTTTCCTTTATAAAGTTTTGTTCCGATAGAATGGATTTTTTTAACCCTTTCTTTTCCTTTATGTTTACCGGCTTCATATTTTTCAAAATAAAGAAGAGCGGTTTTATAGGATTCGAAAAATGGTTGTAAAAAGGCGGCAACCCATTTGAGTTTCCTTAATCCCTGGGAAGTGATGCGAAACATATCTAATTCAGGTGAATCAGGTACGAGTATCCCCTCATTTATGAATCCTTTAATACAAATTGAAATATTTTCTTCATAGGTGGTTTCCTCGTCAAAGAAAAATTCATCGGTAAATATTTTTTCCAGGAATTTATATCTGATCACAAGATCTGAAGAAGAAAATTGGAACCTGTCGGTTTCAAGTATGGCCACAGCAGTGTAGGCAAAATGAACAAAAAAGGAGATGACTGAATTTTTATAATAATCCAGAATAGCGCGCTTGTTGTCTTTAACAATAAAAACGGTGTGTTCTGTGATATCGTCGTCATCCTCATCTGCAAGCTCAATAAAATTTCTTGAAATAAAATTATTGACTACCGAGTTTAAGGTATTATCAGGATCAATCAAGAGCGTTTCCGAAAGCTCTGCATTCATGAAGGTCAGCATGTTCATATAGGTGTCCACTCTGGCCATCATCTGTTTTTTTGCAAAGGTGTTTTTTGAACAATTCAATACAGCACTGGCAATAATACCATGGGGAGTGACCACCGCATGGGTATTGATTGCATTCAGCAGTTTATATCCAAACCCTTTTATGAATTGAATATAGTCTTCGTTCGAGGTCTTGGAAATATCTATATTTTTTTCCTGAATATATGCTTTAATGGAAATGGGTTCATTAAATCTCATATAGACTTTACCATATTTTTTCTTTAAAAATTTGCGGGCATGAATCAGTCCCTTTAATGTTTCAGGATTTTTTTTGCCTCCTTCAATTTCTTTGAGATAAGCATCTTCTTCAAGGACATGGTCATAACCAATAAATATGGGGACAAAATAAAGATCGTCACAGGCCCCATTGTTATAGGCATTGATCAGCATAGCGATGCCGCCTGGTTTTGGGCTTAAAAGTTTTCCTGTTCTGCTTCTTCCGCCTTCAATAAAAATTTTTATATTAAACCCTTCATAAAGAAGTTTTTCAAGGTATGCAGAAAAAATTTTGGCATAAAAGGGAGCACCTTTAAATGTTCTTCGGATAAAAAAAGCTCCCCCACGCCTGAACAAAGGGCCCAGAGGCCAGAAGGATAAATTTTTACCGGCAGCGATATGGGGGCAGGGCATATTATTCCTAAACATGACATAGGGGAGCAAGAGGTAATCCAAATGACTTTTATGGCAGGGGACAAGGATGAGAGGTGCTTTGGTTGATTTTTCTCTCATGCGATTGATTTCTTTCTGGTTGAGAACCAGGTCTTCAAAAATATTTTTAAACGCCCAGGTTAGGATTCTTTCTGCTATATTGATAATCTGTAAGTTGTAATTGGCCGCGATTTCTTTGATATAACCGGCAGCTTTTTTATGGGTCTTGCTCAAAGTTAGATTATTTTGTGAGGCATATTCAGCCAGGTATTCGCGTAAGGATTTTCGGGTTAAAATATCTTCAGTGATTTCCTGTCTTGATTTTAATACAGGACCGGTAACACTTTTTCTCTGTCGGTTCAGAATATCGACCAGATAACTTCTTAATTTGTGAGTTTGAAATTCAGAATCAAGCTGCTCAATTTCCGGTCTGGCGAGAAATTCATTTAGATTAACCGGGTCTGCAAGTTCAACTCTGATTTTTTCAGGACGTCTCACTATCGTTAAAAATCGTTTTATTTTTCCGGGTTTTTCATGGGTTCCGAAAAGAATATCAGTTATACTCAAATCCTTTCTCATTGGTTTTGTGACATAAATAATATCTTCAGGGATAATGATAATGGGTTTGTCGATGTCCTTTTGAAGCTCTATTAAAAGGAAAAGGGGGTCTGGAGTTGATTTGATAAACCGTTTATAGAAATCTTCTTCTTCAATCAGACAGACAAACCCGGACCGGCCGTTTACTAATTCTTTTGTAGCATAACCGGTTGTATAAGGATCCTTAAAACGAAAATGGTGAAAAAAATAATCCATATGACAAAGAAAAATCTGAAACAGCCGTTTGACAGACAACAGAAAAAAGAACCTGAAATCAAATCCTATCTGAGGATAAGGCAGATCAAGGCTTTTAAGCTTGATATGATAATATAAAAAATTAAAAACTCTTTTATTTTTACTGGCATAAACAACAATACTGTCCGTATCAATATTTTTTATCTTTTCTATATTGTGGTCATCAAAATTGAGTTTATTGGTCAATCGTTTGATCAGTTTTCGGATAAAATATCCTGAATCGCCAGGGTAAAAGCATAGAAAGTAATTATAGGTGTTACCCAGCATGCAGTCGATCAACCTGCGAAGCTTAAGACGGAATTTTTTGATACTGTCTTTAAGCTTTTGAAATAATGCCATTAATTTTTTCCTCAAAGGAGTTTCAGTAAATAATATAAACACCTATTAATTATCAAAGGTGAATTGGAATGGCAATCTTAAAATAGCCTTGATAAAAACAAAGGCCTGTGTTACTTTTTTTATCCTATGTTGACAATTTCTAAATTTGCTTAATTGTAAAAGAATATTTTGTTATGTGAATTAAATTTTTAGGAGGGGCTTTTTATGAAAACGTTAATCGGTGGAGCTATTGCAGTTCTTCTGGGTGTAGTGGGTTTAGCTGTCTGGTTTAATCAGTTTTTAGTACTTCTTGCGGGATGCATTCCACCTGTTCTTCTCATAGGCGGTGGTCTTGCCCTTTATCTTGGGTTTGATGAACTGAAAGATTCCTGGAAAAATGATAAAGGCGATGATGCACCTGCACCCCACCAGGAAGCCAAATCAGATGATAAAACCAAAATTGAAAAACTTGAAAAAGAATTGGATGACCTGAAAAAAGAAAAATAAAAAATCATGATAGAATCTCAAAAAAGATCTGTTTTTATAGCAGGTCTTTTTTGATGGCAGAGGTTGCAAGGAAATCCGCCACCTCATTCTCTTTAATACCCGAATGTCCCTTCACTTTAATAAAATTTAAATCACAAAATTTGTCCATTAATGCTCTGATTTCAAAAACAAGCGCCTGATTTTTTTTAGGTTTCCAGTTCTTTGTCAGGAGACCGATAGAATAACTTGAGTCTGAAAAAATACGAACCGGTAAATCAACACGTTTCAATTCTTCCAAAGCCATTTTTATGGCAGTTAATTCCGCAATATTATTGGTGGTCTTGCCAATATATCTTGAGATTTCCTTTTTGTTTTCACCATAGATAAAAAGAATTCCGATTCCTGCGGGGCCGGGATTGCCGGACGACGCACCGTCGGTATAAATTTTAATGCAATTATTCGGCAGATCTGTTTTAATGACTTTATTTTTTAAAAATTTGTCAGCGTTATGGATCGAAGAGGATGGTTGAGAGGTCGATTTCTTTTTTGCCGGGATGGCCTGGTCTTCAGGTTTCAAACTCTCTGGTTTGACTCGATACTCATAGTCTTGTTTTAAATTATATTTTATTAATACCATTCCTTTTTCAACCAGAAGATTCCCATCACTATCTGTTTGTGCCCAAACTTTATTGTTCTTAAAACTCATTCTTTTCCAGGTATCAGCCTGATGTGGATCATTCATATAAATAATATTTTCCTGAAATGGATTTAAACGTTGCAAGCTCTTGCTGCCATTGGGTTGACAAAAGGGTTAAATCTTCTAAATTTGTTAATTTTTCACGAAGAAGTTTATTGCCTAAAATCAGATCTATGGGTATTTTTTCAAACTCATATTCATATGGCGGGGGAATGAACTTAAACTCATCTTTATGGTATTTGATTATTAACTGCATTAATATCAAAGAGGATAGATATGGTTTGAATTCATTGGTTGAAGTGACATGAATATGAAAGCCTTTACAACCATACCCCTGCCATTTCCCTGACGTGGGTTCAAAATTAACAGGACGAAGACAGGCGCCTTTTATTAGTTCATCTGCGTCTGCTTTGATCTTTTTTACATTCAAAAAAGGGGCCCCGAATTGTTCAAAAGGTAAGGTCGTACCACGGCCTTCAGATATGTTTGTGCCTTCAAAAATAACCTGTCCGGGGTAAACCATGCAGGATTGCGGTGTCGGCAGATTTGGGGAAGGTGGCACCCATGGGAGGCCGGTGTCCGGCCAGTATAGTTTCCTTTCCCATCCAATCATGGGGATGACAATCAGATCACACCCCATATGAAACGTCCGGTTAAAAAATTGGGAGATTTCTCCAATCGTCAACCCATGGCGCATGGGGATCGGGAATCGTCCGACAAAAGAGGCATATTCATTTAAAAGGATATTCCCTTCAATTTGTGTCCCGCCAACAGGGTTGGGACGATCAAGGATAATCACCTGCTTTTTCATCTTAGCTGCAAGTTCAAGACAAAAAGATACGGTATAAATAAATGTATATACCCGGGTTCCAACATCCTGAATATCAATCAAAAGAATATCTATTTGATCAAACATTTCCTGGGTTGGAATCCTCGTGTCATTATACAGACTGTACACCGGGATGTTTAATTCCGGCTCTATAAAATGACGGGATTCAATCATGTTATCCTGCTTTTCCGCATAAAATCCATGCTGGGGAGAAAAAAGTGCTTTTAGCTGTCCCGGGAAAAAATGATGGATCAGTCTTGAGGCGTGATTGAACTGACGGTCAACCGATGCCGGGTTGGATAACAGCCCTATCCGCTTTCCTCGCAGATATTCAGGTGGATCTGCTATCAGGTTCTCAAGTCCGAGAGTGACATGTCTTTTCATAAAATCCTTAATCATAATTATTTATTCTTTAGTCTTTACGTATCATAATTATTGACAAAATTTCAAATCCTAACTAAATATTATTCTTTTCATCTTTAGGAGATATCAGGGTATGAAGTTTAAAATCAGCGAACAGATAGCGACGATTAACCCCTATGAACCGGGCAAGCCTCTTAAGGAGGTTGAAAGAGAATATCACCTTTCCAATGTGATCAAGCTTGCTTCCAATGAAAATCCAATAGGGTTTTCTCCAAAGGTGTATGATGCTGTCACACAAAATATGAAAGACATGAACCGATATCCTGACTCATCTGCGTATCTGCTATGTAATGCAATTGCTGAAAAATTTCATGTTGCGCCTGGAAATATTGTTGTCGGGAATGGATCTGATGATATTATCGCATTATTGGCTCATGGATTTTTAAATCCTGGCGATGAAGCATTAATGCCGTTGCCGTCATTTTTAATGTATGAAATCAGTGTTAAAACAGCGAAAGGAATTCCTGTCATGGTTCCTTTGACTGATTTTTCCACAAATCTTGACGGTATTATTAAAAAAATATCCTCTAAAACCAAATTGATTTTTATCACCAACCCGTTTAATCCTACTGGCAGTATCATCACAGATGATGACTTCACTGAATTTTTACAAAAAATACCCGATGATGTTATCATTGTTGTGGATGAAGCCTATATAGAATTTATTCGAAACGATTCGGTTTATAATTCGTTAACCCATCCATTACAAGACCCGCGAATTGTAACCCTTAGGACATTTTCCAAAGCTTATGGACTGGCAGGTTTCAGGGTGGGATATGGCATAATGGATTCGGAAATTGCTGAAATTTTAAACCGGATCAGGCAGCCGTTTAATGTGAACAGTCTTGCCCAGGTAGCAGCGGTTGCTGCCCTTGATGATGAAGTTTTTTTAAATAAGAGTATTCGGGTTACTCATGAGGGGCTTGATTTTTTATTTGCAGAATTGACTGATCTGGGCATTAACTGTTTGCCGACCCAATCCAATTTTCTGATGCTGGATCTGAAAATATGATGTTTATTCAAGCCTTAAAAAAAGCTTTACAAAACTAAAGGTTAAAAATGAAACCTAAAATAATTACCATTGATGGCCCGGCAGGCGCAGGGAAGACAACTGTAAGCAAATTGCTTTCAAAAAAACTGCAATGTGTTTATGTCGATACTGGAGCCCTGTACAGGGGAGTCGCCTTTGAAATTCAACGGCAGAATATTAATTGGAAAAATGATACCGAGCTTGAAGATTTTTTAAAAGCGCTTGATCTTAATTTTGTAATGGAAAAAGATGCATTTATATTAATGTCATCCGGTAGGAATATTACAGATTTTATCCGGACACCCGAAATTTCAATGCTGGCATCTTCTTCTTCTGCAAGGCCACAGGTTCGATCTGCCCTTCTCGATATTCAAAGGAATATTGCCAAAACAAAAAATGCAATTTTCGAGGGCAGGGACATGGGCACAGTGGTTTTCCCGGATGCCGCAGTAAAATTTTTTCTTTTTGCTGATTTAACTATTCGTGCAACAAGACGATTTGATGAAATGCCGGATGAGACAAAGGATATCCATAAAGTTCAAAAGGAAATACAGATAAGAGATCATAACGATTCTCAAAGAAGATCTGCACCTCTCAAGTCTGCAAAAGATGCCATTGAAATTAACGCCTCTTTTTTGACCATTGAACAGGTAGTTGACAAAATGTTAAAGATTATCGAAAAAGCTTGAAAAGCTTAATAATTCTATTGATTTTTCCATTATCATTTGATAAAAAGGTGAATTGTATTTCTCTATATCG
>JAFCZY010000257.1 GCA_019314105.1 Deltaproteobacteria bacterium | reverse complement strand
AACACCACCAGTAACAGCGCCTGCAGCGGTTCCAATAGGGGTTTTGGTGCCTTCAATGATAATTTCCTTTACAGATTCAACTGTCCCGTTTTCAACGGTTTGAACCTGCCTTGCCTCATCCCGTGAATACACCTGGCCGGATCTGCTGGATGCGCAGCCTGCCATAATCATGGCAATGGCGGTTATGAAAAGAATCATAGTTGCTGTAGATTTTAACGGTTTCATAAGAACCTCCTTCTCAAATAATAAAGTAACCTTGTAAATATAAAGTTTTGCATTATTCTTCCAAAAGATATACTTAAGATAAATACCACAACCCAAGGAGTAACACAATGACAACGATCATTGTAACAGCAGTCTTTCTCATTGCAATTATCGGCTTTGCCATTATGATGAAAAATGTAAAAGCTATGAAAACTGCGATAGAAGACAGCCCATCACCTTCATCTGCCCCCCGGTCTGAAACATCCCCTGGCCCATCCCATGATCAGGAGTACAAGGCCATTCTGGATTCTTTGTTAAATTTAAATATTCTCATGAGAAAGGACGAAAAGCTTCCAGTTGAAATGACCGGAGAAATAGAAGCCATTATTGATGACCTTATGGCCATCACACCGGAAATGATGGGAAGATATCCCGGTGAAACCCTGACCTATGAAATCAAAAAAATCGGCAGGAAACATCTTTACAAGACGGTCAAGGAATACCTTGACCTGTCACAAGACAGCCGAAAGAACCAGTTTGACATGTTTGAAAAAACCATAAAAAGTCTGCATGATGTCTCCGACCGGTCCAGGGATATTGTTGAAAAAAATGAAACCGCAGAATTTAAAACAATGGCAAATTTCCTTGCAGGTAAATTTTCATAAGTATTTACAGATTTAACCCTTTTGTTATGGTATTTCTTATTTAGGAGGATAAAAATGAACGATATGGTGCAAGATCTTCAAAGCGTCGCTCAACAGGCAAAAGCCCCGGTACTTGCCGAAGTAACCCAGGTGTCAGGGCAAGGGGCACTCACCCCGGTCCAGTCCCCTGCCCATCTTGAACCGGTTCAACCCAAACACCTGGCTGTTGAAGATATACAGGCCATTGAAGCCCAGGCCACTGAATTCATTGAAAAAATAAAAGCGGATCCATCTGACTGGCAGCTGGGTAATTTCGTTTTCGGCCTGGGCCAGGGAATTATGGATGAAACCCAGGCCCAGGTGACCCTTTATGACCGTAAAATGGGCAATGTACTCAAAAACGTGGCTGCAGATGATTCTTCCCCTGTGGGCAAAAATATTCTGGCCATTAAAATGGAACTGGACAAGGTGAACCCCACCATGGTGGCAAGAGCTGAGATGCCGTTTCCCAAAAAAATGTTGGGTCTGTTTACAAAGACCGTGAACCGGCTGCCCAAGGGTGATGAAATACTTAAAATTATCGCAGAGCGAAGGGAAACCGTTAATTCCACTATTGACGGCATTCGTGATCATTTAAGGAATGAAGCCGATCAGGTGGCCTTTGATGCATCAGAATTGTCCACCATTTGTGACACCTTAAAAGAAATTCAGCCAAGACTTCAGGAACAAATCTACCTCGGACAGATTATCTGGCAGAAACTGATGGAATATCTGGAGACGGCCGAAGATCCGAAAATCAAAGAGGCTCTGACTACACTGACCAGTGACCTTGCCATGGCTGTGGTGGACCTTCAGACCATTGACAATTCAAACCTCCAGACACGGTTTGGCGGGGAAATGATGGTAAGAAACTCCCATCTGGTCAGACGACTGGTCCAGAGGACAGACATGATTCTTTCCACGGCGGTTAAAAATGCCCTGGCTGTCAGAGTTGCCGCCGAACAACAGATGGAGACCCTGAAACACCTGGATATGGTGCAGAAATCAGCTGCTGAAACCATGAAAGATACGGCCAAAGTCATTGGTAATGCTGCCATCAAAGGGGCTAAAATGAGTCAGAGCATGACGGTCAACATTGAAGCCCTTGAAGAAGCGTGTCAAACCTATGAGCAGGCATTTGAAACCTATGCCCTGATTTCCCGGGAAACCATTAATATCGCCTCCCAGAGTTCAAATGCCCTTGGGAAAATGAATGACCGGTTCCGGGCAAGAACCGATGCACTAACCGCAAGACGTGAGGGTGCATAAGTCTGAACGCTTTAAATTTTGGAGGAATTGTATGCTTGATATTGCCACACAAAAATCTTTCCAGGAAAGATTTGGTGCCATAAGAACCCTTAAAAAAGGGCATCTTGTTTCCGGGCAGGAAAAAGTGTTGCTGAGTTTGAAAGAAGCCGGGAAGCATTCATTTTTTGAATACCTTGGCAACACCTATTTTGTAAAAGACCAGAACAAATATGAAGAAACCTCAGATGATTTTAAACATAAAAAAGGATATTTTATTTCTGAACTGACCTGTCTTTGTCTTGAATCCGGACAAATTTTAAATTTTGAATGGGAATTCGATGATGAACTTGAAGTTTCCATGACGCTTGAGCGCCTCTCATTCAGGAATTTAAAGGATGACGCCGGAGAATCCATTGACGAAGATGACCTTGACCAGATTGCCGATGACAAGGATATGATTGTGATCAATGGTGAAAAATTCTGGTATGAAGATGACTGGGCAGCGATTTATTACCGGGGAAGCAAGGAAGAAAAGGTCTATATGTATGAATTTGAAAATGAAGGCCGCACCAAATTTCTGACCATTGAGGAATGGTCGGGATCAGGCAAGGATGAATACCAGATTTATACTTCAAGCCCTGTTGATCCGAACACTATCAGCATCATCAGCAAAGGAGAGATTTAAGGATGGGTCATAAAAAAAAATATTCCCTTATGAACTTCATTGCAGGAGTGACCCTTGCAGGCCTGATTGCAGTACTTACCGGATGTGGCGCAGGTCTCCCAAAAGATCTGAAAAATGAAGCTAAGACCATACCCGGTATCATTAAAACCGCTAAATCCCAGGTGGATAAGCATGAAGATAAATATAAAAGCCTGAAAGGAACCACTGAATTTAAGGTTGTTGAAAGATTTGCCATAAAGGAAAACTGGGATCAAAAATTTCAACTTGCCCATGATGACCTTACAAGGGCAAAAGAGCTGTATAATAAAGACTTAAAACCCCTGATCAGTAAAAATAAACCCGAACTTGCCCAAGGGGTCAAGCAGCAGATTACAAGGATAAAAAAAGTTATTCATGATGCTGAAGAATTGGCCCGGTATCCGGTATCCCGTTTTTCAAAAATCAGAGAGACCATTCAAAATGCAGCAGATTTACAATCACAGGCAAGAACCAATGCCGAGAAAATTGGCAGGATTGCAAATGAAATAAAAACCGGGCCCGTGGCAAAAGCCATGGCTGACTTTCCTGATTTAAGTGGAAAAATAAACACCCGGTTTGCCCCTCTGTCAAAGCTTGAACGGCAAGCCAGAGATCATTTAAGGATTGTGGCGGCTGAATACGACAGGCATGCGGCAGGATCAAATGCCGATTATGCGGCTTTTACAGACAGTGCCGAAGCGCTTTCTTCCGGTCTTGCACAAGCTAAAACCCTGGAACAAAAATTAACTAAAGAGATGGCCCAGCTCTATTCCAGTTATACAAAAATTCTTAAGGATATGAAAGAAGAGTACTT
>JAFCZY010000019.1 GCA_019314105.1 Deltaproteobacteria bacterium | reverse complement strand
GCTACCAAAACAGGGCAATCAACATCATGCTTAAAATCTTCTGGATTAACAGTATAGCCTTTTAATTCTGATTCGCAGAAATGACAAAAATAATAAGGCGTATAATCACCATCCATATATGTAAGTGGCTCAAATACAATAGCTTTTGCTATTTTTGAAACATCCTCTTTTAAAAAATTACACATAATACCTCAAGTAATATAACTAGTTTATAGTATTAATTAATTCAAATTATATTTTATCTTAGCACCAATGCCTTATCCAGCTTGGATCACTGTAATCCTTTACTTATCACTCTGCGTTTTTTTACAGGCTGTCCTGTATCATCTTTTCTTTTTTTAAACTTGATCCCCAGGACATCTGCGATCACAAGATTATACACACTGACATCCCAGGCGTGATTTGCTTTACTGGGCGGGCATTCCCACAAGCCTTTCTCATTTACATATTCCGCTGTCATCTGCTGCGCCCAGTCTATGTTTGTTTCGCTGTGTAGGTGCCATGCACCGGGATCTGCCGGGGCTATTTCGAGTTTACTTGACAGATTGTCCTTGTAATAATTCACATTTGCCCTCAGAAGATTAACACCGCCGGGAATAAGAATTTTTGTTTTTGGATAATAAGGCTGCCTTTTAATCATAAAAGGCTCATTCATTTTTGCTTCGCCCTTAAAAGGGAAAACCCTGCGATGCTGGCTGCACCATTCATACACCTCTTTTGTACGATGCCCCATGGCATCAATTACAAAGCCTTGAATTATGTATCTTTTTCCGTCTTCATCGAGATACTCATCGTCGAAAATGATCTGTTCAAGGGCTGCAAACGACGGAACAAAACCTTCCCTGATCTGCCAGGATTCCTGGATTAATCCCCAGCCCCAGGCACGAATTTCATACCAGAATCCATTGTCCTGCGTATCTATGGCAACGGTCAGACAGGATACAACTCTCTCGCCTGGCACAACTCCGCGTGGCCGGTCATCACGCAAAGCAAGGATTGTATCTTCTGAGCGTTCGATTTCATGGATCACCCATGGCTCTGCGCAAAAACCGTTTTTAAAATCTTTGAGATCGTCTTTTTTATTTGTTTTTTCATATTTTAAAAAAGCGGCTGCAGGTTCTGATAAGCTGACAAATGGTGATATCCATGACGGGATATGAAATCCGATTTTTGCGGGGCGATGGTTTTTTAGATAATTAAATAGACTTGCACCTGGTGGATCTTCCCGCCCTTCATGCTTTTCCCAGTCTGTAGATCTTGCATGCCATTCACCCATGAGCACTGCCTTGTCTCGCTGATCATCGTTCCATCTTTTTTCACAATGCGGACATTCATACCAGACTGACCCATGCCCTTCTGACTTCTCTTTTTTCCACTTGATTCGAGGGAAAGACATCAATTGAAGTTCATCGCAGTACGGGCATCTGACCCAGTAGTCGAATATTACCTGGGCCTCTTTGGTCATCGCTTGCCAAATAGCCGCTGATTCTACCGTGGGCGTGGATATTTTCCAGATTTTTTCTTTTCCCATACGCCGGAAAGTTTGTGTTCTTTTTTCTCCGAGAGAGATGGAATCTGATTCACGTTTTGAGGTTTCGGGGTATTTGTCAATTTCATCAAAAATCAAATAGCGGATCGGCTTATTTGCAAGCCTTGCAGGTGAGCTGGCCCAGGCAAAATATATTGCCATGTGCTGCAATTTTATTCTAATACTTGCTAGATCGTCATCGGCGTCGGTCAAATATTCATTTAACTTTGATGAAGATTGCAGCATGGGAATAATTCTGTCACGACTGTTTTCCTTGGCAGTGGTTTCATCAGGATAAATATACAGTACATCCCCGGGCGCTCTGTCTATAGCATAGGATACAAAGTTGTGTGCGACTTCTGATTTTCCTACCTGGGGTGTGGCGCATACTATGATGGTGCGGACTGATTTGTACGTGGATGCGTCCATGATGTCTGTTAAATACGGTGTGGTTCTGTTTTTCCAGTGTCCTGGTCGAGGTCCTGTTGTGATAACCCTGTGTTTCTCAACCCACGTGCTCATTTTTATTGGCCGCGCTGTGCGCATGATTTTTTTATCTGCGGCGGAAAAGGAGCCGTTAAACGTAACAGTGCTGTCCTGTTCGATCTGTTTCAGGATAGAGGCTGGCAGCCATGGTGGTACGCCGGCGTTTATGATTGTTGACTGCATTACTCTGTGACCATATCAACTAAATCTGTATATAGTTTGTCAGTTGCAGCTAAATCCATGTATAGCTTGTCGATGAAATCGTGTAATTCAAGGTTAGCAGCTTTGAGCGCTGCTATGAGATCGTCTTTTTCTCTGCATGTCAGTTCTTTTTCAGGCATTAGCTTTTAGCCTCCTCTGTGTCAGTGATTTTCTCTTTTGTAAAAACTACTTCAAAATTTTTGATGTTTGCAAAATTGTTGAATTGTTTTTTAAGTATTTGCATCATAGCGTCTGTCAGTCGCTGTGATGCTGTTTCTTTGTCTCCATTTTCAACCAGCTCTGCCCACTCAAACGCATATGAGTAGAGCATGTGTTCTATGCCTGATTTCAGCACTGCGACTTTGGCGGCAAATTCCATTTCAAAATCTGACCGCAAAATATATTTGCTGAGTTTTTCTTTGAGCTGAAATTCATAGAGCTTAATCTGCGCTCTGAGCTTATCTACTTCGGCTTCCGCTTTTTGCGACTGGAGATCGTTCGGATCTGCATCCGGTGTATTAGATAACTGGTTGAGTCCTACTTTCCTGGCATATCTCTTTAGATCGCTTTCCAGTACGGATCCGTCATTTTGCAATTTGAGCAAACCCTGTTTGCAATCCTTATATAATTTGCTTTTTGCAATTTTATACCCTTGGCGCTGTAGCCAGGCAAGGGCTTCTATGCGGTTTGGGAACGATGGTTCTTTTTCGCCGGCAAGAAATTCTGCGAGGTTTTTATTAGCCAAGTTCCATGCATCAATATTAGCCTTGCATGGATCTTTTTTCATGCGCTGCAGCGTGTCTTTTTCCAGCTCTGTAAGTACCAGCAAGCGGCCTTCTGACAAGTTTTGAGGTTCTTTGTTCATTTTTTGGATTATTTCCATATCGATTCAACTTTAATCAGTTTTCCATCTTGAAAAACAAGATAGTAAATCAATCCATATCGTTCATATACCCAGTGCTCAATTTTGGGCTGCCGTTTTATACCGATACGAATAATCTCTTTATAACAGGGTTTTCCGCACTTTTTAAAAACAACATATGTATAATCTCCGGTACATATGAGCTTGCCATTACAGCGCAGAGAGCCACTGCTGATTTGCGGTGATACTGTAATTATTAACAGTATGTAAATAATGGTTATAATCTTTTTCATTCTTCACCTCGGCCTGATGTCTTTTAAAATATGACCACATTTTTTATTAACGCATTTAAAATGTGGTACTTGTTTGATAATATCTTTACCGGTCGGGTTTGATGGTAACATTTTTGATATCTTAAAAATGCTATACACGACGTCAAATAAGTTTCCGTCACACTTAGGACATTTAAAATCCGTGGCATCTTTCAGGTCGATGTTGATATTAACTTTTTTGGGATTCATTTTAATAAGCTCCTGTGTCTTTTGTTATAGGTTGGCCAGATCATTTTGTAACTTTCTGTTTGCCAGGGCTTCACCAACCAGCCCTATAATCACATGCTCTGGTGTTACAAAATATTTTTCAGCAAGTCCATACACGGCTTTATGAATTATTATCGGTAATATCTTTAAGAGTTTTTCCATTGTTGTTTAAAACAGGTTTAAGGTTAAAGATAGAAGGCTGAAGGGTTTAACCTTCTACCTGTTCTTTCATTATTAGATTCTTCCCTGTAATTATTTTTGCCGGGTGCGCGCAGATGTATTCAAAAACAGGCTGAGACATAAATACGAGATTTGATATCTGTTGAGATACTTTCCAGTTTACATCAACCCAGCTCATAGCTTCACGCAGTTTAATCTCTTTCTCAGTGGCTAAAATAGACACTGGATATTGTTTTAACAGTTTTTCTAATTCATACACCTCTGGAGCCAGCGCAGGTTGTACAATCACAGGCAAGCTTCTTGTATGACTCTGTGACTGGTCTTTATCACCTTCAGTGATCTCTGGCGTGTCTTTGGCGGTGTCCACAGCACTTTTTTTTTATTACAATTAAGCGAAAAACGTCCATTCTGCCACATAGGTGGAAAACCGGACGTTATCCATTCTCTAAGATCAACCCCGAACTGAAATGCTTCTCCCGGATCCTTACCTGTTGGCACTGGCCAGCGTTCTGAGTTTAAAAATGTTTCGTCCCACCATTTGAGCGCTTTTGTGCCGGCTGTGTCGTAGTCCATGGCGTTCAGGATCAGCGCGGCTGTATTTAATAATTTTGTGGTAAGCTGATCGGGATGAGTGGATGAGGATCCTGTTGGAATAATACCAGTTATATACCTGGCTTCTTGCCATAACAGGATGCCGTCAAGTTCTGATTCGACAATGATATATACTTTGTTTGATGTTTGCATGACCCAGGTGGCCATTGATGACCCGGGGATAACGTAATATGACGGCTTACTTCCATCGGGTCTCCGGATCCGGAGCCGGTGGACATGATCGCCTGAAAACATTGGTATTACCAGGCCGACTGGAAGCCATAGCTTTTTTTTGCGGTTTTCTTTCATTTCTGTGGCCAGACCCCAGGATTCACGTGGCCGAAACAGGTCATTACCTTCCTGGCCTGGATTATATCCGAGGTGAAAATGTTTGACTGTCTCACGTTTAATTCCACGGTTGGCCAGGATTTTTAACTGCGCTGGATTACCTAACAGCTTTTCGTGCGCCCAGCCTGCAAACGCGCTTGCTTTTTCCTGCCATAATTCTGGCGGCGGAGCTGGTTGTTTAAGGTTTGAAGTGGGAATATGTTTTGATGCAACTTTGCTGGTTGTAGATTTTGGAGGCTGTGGGGTTTTGTGTTGTGTGGTCATTGTTTGATTTTCAGGAAGCTGGATGCCGTATCTGTCAGCTAACTGTTTTGCAGCGTCTAAAAAAGAGATATTATTTTTCTTAACCAGAAATTCAATCACATCACCGCCTGTTCCACAGCCAAAGCAATAATACATCTGTTTTACACAACTCACTGTAAAGCTAGGTGTCTTCTCATCATGGAACGGGCATGAGCCGATATAGTCTTTGCCGGCAAGTTTAAGATCAACTGTCTCTGATATAATATCAACAATGTCGGCTGCGTTTTTAATTTCTGTGATTTTATTTTCTGGTATTTGCATTTAATAATACTCTTTCAATCGTCCATTTCTTTTTTATGTATTATTATTAAATATTTATCTTTTTTTTATATATCTTTTTGGACGATAAGGGGGTTAATGCTATAAACTCCTCTTATGAAAACCTTAAAACTGTTTGTCGGTATTTATAGCATTAACCCCTCTATCGTCCATGTGCGAGAAGATAAAACTTGCGCAACTTGCGAATAACATTGGCTTTTTCTTTTTTACAATCAAAAATCAATCGTCCAGCGGTCTGATTATATTTCTTCATCTTTTAATCCTATTCCAAAATATCGGTATGTGCCGGATTTCGAGCGGCGGAATTTTTTTACCAACATCCCGCCAAATCGTTTTTGAGAAAGAGCTTTACGAGATACGTTGATTTCCCACCATTTTTTGAATGCACCATATAAATCTTTGGCCGTGGTTTCGGCGCTGGGATCTTCATAGCAACACTCAGCAATGAAGTGACCGATAAGATCCTCGTCATTACGATATTCTTTTGTGGCATCGACAACTATAGCTGGAGGCTTGAGTCCGATTTGTTGCCATTCCTGAAAACCCCGGACCAGCCAGGCCATGACGCCGGCCTCTTCGTCTAATAGTTTTTGCCTTAAATTGATATCCGCTGAACGTTCGTTTTCTCTATCCGGCTCCCTGGTTACAAAACTGAGCGGAAAAGGAATCAGGCAAACTCGTTCCCAAAAGGCGAAATCGTTGTCATTAACGGCTGGTTTGTGATTGGTAAGTAGGATTAATGTGTGTGTGGGGGTGAATTCAACATCGCGCTTGTCATACAGGTACCGTCCGGTCATGGTGTCTGATCCGGTTAACCATTGAATTTTCGATGTGGAAAATCTGCGGCCCTGGTCTGTCTCGCTGGCAAATGCGAGGCGGGTGCCTCGTAATGCCATGACGTCTGGAGAGGCTGAGGCGCTGCTTTGGATGTGCCCCTGGTCAAGCAGCATTTCGGCTCGGATGGGGGCTGCCATGTTACCCATCACGTGAGATATGATTTCGACGATGGTACTTTTGCCGTTGCGCCCCTGGCCAAATAAAATGGGCAGAAAGGCTTCTACCGTAAGTCCGGCAATGCTATACCCGAACAACCGGCGCATGAAATCAATGAGCGGCTGTCTATCCTCAAAAATCTCTTTAAGCGCTTTTTCCCAGTTAGGAGCTTGCGTATCAATGCCTGTATAGTTAACAGGGCTCGCTCTACTGATATAATCATCTGGCCTGCCTGGCCTGAGCTTGCCTGTTCGCAGTTCTATAATTCCATTTTTACAGGCAAATAAATATTGATTGGTATCAAACTCGTCACCTTTAACGCTCATTGGATTTACCGGGTTTGTATGAGCAAATTTCAGACAATTACTACGACCCCTGTCTGACCTAAGCTTGGAAACACGCTTATATATAGTATTTTGTGCCTTTTGAAGCTCTGTAATTTTATCTTTATCGCCGCTTTTACTCGCTTCGCCAATAGTTTCTACCATATTTTTTGCTTCATCAAGATAACGTAGAGCCACAGTCTCAACCGCAGATAGCGAATTGTTCATTATATCTTCTTGCCAGTAATGACCAGCCCACATCAGCCACGCCCCAGAGGATTTATTGTAGAGATATTTATCTTTATGCAGCGCCGCAAATAACATTCCATCTCCAAGCTCATTCGCGTACAGGCAATCTATGACAAACCGAGACGTAATTTTATCAGATGAATCCACGGCAACTGACTTCTTTTTTTCATCCTCAGCCAGAATATCGGCCTCTTTTTGGATCCTATCTTTCACTAATTTTTGGATATCGGTTAATTTATCATCGCTGGAACTATCTGTACTCATTCCGTTTTTCCATTCCGTTTCAAAATTTTATATGCACCCACCACCCGCGCTGAGTGAAACCGTTCTAAGTGAAGTTTGTCAAAGGACCCGCTTCTTTTTACGTTTTGGACTGTTGTTTGTTTTCTTAAAAATTGAAGTATGAAGGCTAAGAAAACTTCGTAAAAAATAAAAAAAAAGGAAACCGTTTATTCTGATTATCATTCCTTTATGGTTCCGATCTGTTATCTGGTTAGCGTCCTTAATTGATATGACAGTCGTTCTTTTCACGAAACTGATACTCTTGATCAGCGGCAAGGCATATGGCCTTGTTGCGTGGAGTATTCTCGCCAATGTTCTCAGCTATCCACAATAGGTATGCGCTCGGTAAACTTACGATATCCTGGCCTTTGAATTTCCCATAAGGCATCGTTGAAATTAATTCATCCATACATAATCCCCATAATTACAATTCAGAAACTTTTGATGATAGTAGATCGGTGATCCAATATTTATCTATTTTGCGAAAATCAATTACAGCCACACTGTCGATGACAAACTCCCTAATCCATTTATTCTTTATGTACCAACAATCACCGCCTTGTAAATCAGTGCGATCTGTGTTGCGCCGTTCCGCCCTTAACCACCCTTTATCAATCCATCTTGTTACAGCATGGACATCAATGCCAAAACATGTTGCAACTGATTGAGCTGAGTAACCATCAAGATTTTGAAGAAACCGCATTCTTTTTCGTTTCAAAATTATTCCAACTTCTGTACGGCAATAACCGGCAGCTTTGAGCTTTTTTTGTATAGTCTTTGCAGAGTACTGTGAGTTGTGTTCTAATATTTTTATTTCTTTTTCAGACCAGTTCGGTTCTTTTTTTTGTATCGGTAACACTCCAAGTTTCAGGGCACGCCGTGACACACACCATCTGGGCATATTGAATCTTTTAGCCAAATCTCGCACAGGTCCTTTATAGGCTACAGATCTAATCCCAACCTCGACACGATATAATTGTCGAATCTGTTCATCTATTTCGGGTGTGAAGTTGTATTTCTTTTTCATCTTTATTTATTCAATTCTTTGCGGTTTTTTTGTTGCCATCGTAGCTGTCTGTAATAAATCTCTTTATCCACAGGTTGATGGATAAATAGATTATGTTTGGTATCAACTATTTTTAGTTTGTAGCCCTTATAAGCTGTAAGGCGATCTGATTGCTTGCATGCACTTTTTTTTAAGCGGAATCTGCCCAAATTGACATATTGCATTTTATCAATAGTTAATAAAACCACGTATCGACGCCATGGTATCCACTCCAAGTCAGTTCGCTCTTCACTCATTATTTATGTTCCTAATTGATTATATGCCCTCACACAGGTCACTCCTTGTGAGGGTATATGTTTTATACACCTGTTCAGACTCTATATCCCTGCACAAAATATAGAGCTTACTTTACCCGTCAGGTGTGGCCGGAGGAGGTTGCCATGTATTGTCAACGTTTCGGATACGATTGAAGCCAATTCGCTACAAACGCAACGTAACCAAACATCAAAGCCCCTATAAAATTAAACCAAGGAAAACATTCGCCATCTGATCCAGCTATACTAATCCCCAGGACAAACATAAAACCCAGCGTCCAGTCATGCGTTGCAATATGTATTGCTAATCGTATCATCATGCCTCCCTTGGTTTGAATATTTTACCAGTTATTGGATGCACCAGGCCAATTGAGCGTTCAACTGATTTTTGATAATGCCTGCGCCTGATCTTTGTTTTTTCGTCGGGGTCAAAAGGAATATCAAGATTGCCGTTGAGCCAGTCATCAAGAATTTTTATATTATAAAGACGGGTTCGTTCGTTTCCGGCGTGAGGAAGGTTTCTGGTATGATCAGTAAAAGCAGAACGAGACAGGCCGCAATAAGCCGCCGCCTCTTCGATTCGCAACCAGGGTGTGAGAATTACTTTGCCGTTTTTAAAGGTTACTTTTTTAATAATCAAACCCCCTTCTTATGTAATAATTTCCACAAAACATGTAATTTATTACCCACACATATATTTAACAAAAAATTAAACATATTATATAACTAATTGATTATTATAATGATAAAACTGTATCAATTAACATGGTATAATATTTGCTTTCTGCAATTACTGGTCATTACAGCTTTCGGTTTCCGTGTAGGGAAACAAAATTGCATCAGGCACATGAAGGATGTCGGAAACCTGAATTATCAGCCGCCTGCTGAAATTTTTACCACCGACCAACATGCTCATACACGCCCTTGACACAGGCGGATCGCATTTCAGCCCCATCGTTTTAAGGTTCAGCTCGTTGTACGCGGCCATAGCCATGATGAGTTTTTTGTTGACAGTGCGCTTATTTTTTTTGATACTCATAATTTTAACGATGTTAAGTTATAGGTCTTGAACACTCAAAAAAATAGTCGTCAGGGGATACGATATCCCCATTTTCCAAGGTAAAAACAGTGAGCCTTCTGCTTGTCAAATTTTCAAGCTGACGGCTCGATTGAATTACTGAGACCTTCATGCTTCTGTGGCCAAGCGGTCGATAAAAAACTTTTCTACCAACAAGATCGGAAATCTATTCAATCATGATATGGTTTCCTTTGTTAAAAATTAATGGTTTTAATTAAAAATTCTTTTAACCTGCATTTGATGCTTTTTAATGTTGTTAAAAGCGTTATAAATACATATTTATGCACTTGTCAAGAAAAAAAATGCGCTTATGGGTAATTTTGTGAAAAAAAAGTGGCCGCCTAAAACTTATTTCCAATGCAAGCTTTGGAATTTAATAGAAAAAGAGGCCGATGGACGGTATGTAAGATTTGCGAAAAAAGCAGGCATATCAACAAACGCATTTAAAAACTATATAACCGGTACCGCTAAGCCTAAACAAGATGCTCTTCGTAAGATTTGCAAGGTCGGTGGAATTAACCCGTCATATTTTGAGGAGTATAAAAACAATGAAGCGGCCTTAAATATCGCAGATTTTAAGCGCAGAAACGGCGATGATAAAAACATCAAAATTGAAGGCGCAGAATATTCAGTAAAAGAATTAATGAAAATGGCCAGAGAGGTTCTTATAAGCGATCACCCTAACGCAAATATCCTGGCATACAACTTAGTCTCGTTTATCAACTCCGTGCGGGAGGACAAAGAAAATAAGTATAAAAAAAACAACTCGGCAGAGTAATATATTATAGTTTTACAACAAGCCAAATGGAGTGAGCTAATCCTCAAACGATACCGCAAAAAGGACAACAAGGTTTATCTTACAAGCGACAACCCTGAATATAGGCCCATCACACCCAACGAACACTATAAAATCATAGGAAAGGTGATTAAGGTTATCTGGGATATTAAATTTTAAAGGGAGTTTAAAAAAAATGAAAGCAATGATTAAAAAATTACTATGGTCTTTTTTAGTCTTTTTTTGTATTTCTACTCTTGCTTATGCTTGGTCCGGCGAATGTGTGGGTATTAGCGATGGTGATACGATCAAAGTCATGCACCAGGGTATGGCTGAACGGATCAGGCTGTACGGCATTGATTGCCCTGAAAAGAAACAGGCTTCCGGAAAAAGGGCAAAGCAGTTTACGGCCGGAATTGTTTTTAAGCAGATAGTTGAAATAAAACCTGTTATGATTGATAGATATGGCAGAACCATTGCATGGGTAAATGTTAACGGGATGTGCCTTAACGAAGAATTGCTGAAAGCAGGACTTGCCTGGCATTATAAGCGATACTCATTTGATAAAAATCTGTCAGTATTGGAAATAACTGCACGTCAAAACAAGCTGGGGTTATGGAACGATTCTAATCCTATACCACCGTGGAATTTTAGGCGCGGAGATAAAACGACCATCAATCAGACAACTAACAAAAAAGTGATGACATTAGTTAGGGCGGATGCGGAAGTGGTTGTTTATCATGGAAATTATTCAAGTAAAAAATTTCATAGGCCTGGGTGTAGGTATTATAATTGTTCAAAGTGTACTGTATTATTCCAAAGCAGAGATGAGGCAATCCAGGCTGGATATAAACCATGTAAAATATGTAATCCTTGATAAAAATGGTTTGCCCGGCGGGCCAAAAGACGAAAATAGAGAATTTTAATCCCCAAAATAAAGGAAAATTAAAATGATTAGATCTGAATTTACAATATTAAAGGTGAACATGGTGTTCTTGATTTGCTTTATTAGCTTTTTCTCGATGACATCAAATTGCTTTGGAGGGGACAATTTATCTTATAGATTATTAAGCGAACGAAATGTAGATGCAATGGGTGGCCTGGTAAAGCGTCTAGTCGTTCGGATTGAAATTCCAGAAGGACGTACACAAGAAGACGTGGAAGCAACATTCAAAAAGGCGGTCAAAGAAATCTATGCATCCCAAAAAAAACTGAATGCGCTCTCTGTTGAAGGCTTTCGTCCACAAGACGATAAGACAGGCCAAACTTCAATTGGGGAAGCTGTTTATGCCCCGAATGGAAATTGGGCTGAAGCGGCGAATGAAACCGCCCCAATGAAAATCAATATTACTCTTGGGACTCTATACTTCAAATCTAAAAAAGTTATTTTTGAAAAAGGAACAATTGTTGAGTTCGTTTCCAGTAAAGGAAAGGATATCGAAATATTCAAAACCCAAGGAAATTGGAGAGATGAAAACATTCTTATGGTCGTTAAGCCAGGGCAGGCGGGGAAGGTACTTGAGTCTAAAATAACAGTATGTAATAAGGATATAAGCATCATTGAATATCAAATTGAAATCGACGGGAAAGTAGGGTGGGTTGACGAAAGTGATATAAAAGCGTCGAATTAGAAAATCCAATACCAAACAACAATGCCTATATTCACTAAAAAAAATGGACTGGTTTACTGTGTTTATTATGATTTCGGAAAGAAAGTCTGGGAGCCGTTTGGACGGGGGGTGGATGCAAAGAAGGCCGCTGAAGCCCGGGACCTTGAAATACAGCTTAAAAAAAAGCGGGGTCAATGGAATGTTCCCGGAATATCATCTTCGCTATCATTTACAAGCCTATCCACATTATCAACATTTGGGATTGGAACAAAATTCAGGAAAAAATGGTTGACGCAAATGTCGGTCCAAGATCAATCAACAAATACTTCCAATACACATCCAAGATCTTCACCTGGGCCGTAGAAAACGACTATATAGATGATCACCCGTGGCGCAAACGAAAACCGCTCCGGATCCTGAAAAAATTCAAGATCAATCTTTTCACCCTGCAGGAGTTTGAGCGGATCCTCGACGTGGCTCCGGATCATCTCAAATGGTGCCTGGAACTGGCATACAACAGCGGAGTGCGTCCCGGGCCAAAGGAATTATTTTCCCTGAAATGGTCAAACGTGGACTGGAAGATGAAACGGATCGAGATCTATGCATCAAAAACAGATACATGGAGATGGCAATATTTTACAACAGCTTTCATGACAAAACTTAAAGCAAAAGATAAAGAAAATAACGGCTGCCTTTATATAGTCTCATATAAAGGCAAACAGATCAAATCCATTTCAAAAGCCTGGCGAACCGCCAAAAAAAAAGCCGGCATCACCAGGCGAATTCGCTTGTATGACATCCGGCATTTTTACATCACCTATGCCCTGGCAAACGGCGCAGACATCATGGACCTGGCCGAAAGAGTAGGACACGTAAATGGAGAAATGATAATGAGAGTTTACGCCCACCTCGCCAAAGACCTGCAAAAAAAAGAAGCTTTCGACCTTCCAAAGCTGCATGATATTCTTTAACTAATTTTTTAGCCTGTCCAAGTTTTGGAGTTGGTGTATATTTTAATGGTTTTTGTAAATCATTTTCAATTTTGCGTAAAAAATTTACCGCCTCTTTCCCTTTTAGAACAGGGGTTGCTGCAATGGGTAAGGACATGGTCACCTCCATTGGTTGACAAAACATGGGAAAATCCCATGTTTTAATTAAATCAAATTCGAAAATGGTTGATGGAATGGTTGACACAAATAAAAAGACGCCTCTCTTGCAAAGCCTAACTGCCTGATTTTATTGGTCGGGGCGAGAGGATTTGAACCTCCGACTTCCTGCTCCCAAAGCAGGCGCGCTACCAGGCTGCGCCACGCCCCGATTTGCGATTTGATTTATGCGGTCTAACTATCACGAT
>JAFCZY010000256.1 GCA_019314105.1 Deltaproteobacteria bacterium | reverse complement strand
CCCGGAATATTTACACCGGTTAAAAAAAATGGTACGCTTCTTGTTGACGGCGGGCTGGTCAACCCTGTCCCGGTAAGTGTGGTGAAGGAGATGGGCGCTGATTTTGTAATAGCGGTTGACCTTAACCATAATATTATTGGAAACACAGAATCAGGCAAGATCACTACTATAGATTCAAATAAAAAATTTTTGAAGAAAAAAAATCGACAGGCTCAAGAGGGGAAAAATAAGCTCGTAGAGGCTTTGAATAAAAGAATTAAAGCAGTTGATTTTTCTGCCTTAACCCATGTAAAAGAGTGGATGAAGTGCATCCCCTTTTAAATCAAGGACTCAGCAAATTTTTGAATACACTGGGGATACAGTTCCCATTCTTTTTCAAGGCCTTTTTCCTTTATATCATCAAGGGTATCGGTATCTGCAATTTCAAATGCTTTTTGCCCGATAATGGGACCTGTATCTTCCCCATAATCAATAAAATGAACCGTACACCCGCCGATTTTGCAGCCATAATTAAAGGTGTCTCCATATCCGTCCGTTCCCGGAAAAGAAGGAAGCAGCGCCGGATGGATATTCATTATTTTATACTTTCCCGGCCCTGTGTTAATCCTGTCAATAAAATAGGGTGTCAACACCCGCATAAATCCTGCCAGAACAAGGAGGTCCATGTCATAATCAGAAATGATATCCAGCAGCTTTCTTTCGGCGATGGCACGGGTTTTTAAAAAAAATGCCATCTGTCCTTTTGATGCAGAGGTATCAACCAATTGCTGTTTTGATTGGATCTCGTCCAAATTGAAATCATTCGGGAGATCTGTCTCTTTTATTCCTTTTTTACAGGACTGGATAATTTGAGAATAATCTACAACAAAGGTATCAATATTGGCTTTTTGAGCCCGTTCCAACCCCTTTACGCCGGGAGTGTCAGAGCCGGTGAAAACGATACTCGCCTCAATCGAATGGTCGAGGCATGCATCAATAATTGCCTGAAGGTTTGTCCCACCGCCTGATATCAAAGTTCCCACATTGATTTTCTTTGCCATGTCTTCCTCCTTTAAAAATTATTATTGATTGCCATATCCATTCTGCTCGCCACAATCAGGGCATTTCCAGGTAATCCCATTGCAGGTCATGCACCAGAGATTCTCATTCATGCAGTCCTGGCACATGGAAAACCCGCACCGGCAATTCCAGCAGAACACAAATTCTTTACCACAGCAATGACAAAGTTTTGAGTTTTTTGCACGCCTTTTTTCTTTTCTTATTTTTGATTTTTGAGTCATGATGGAAATATACTTCTCCTTTAATAAAAAAGATAGTATATATGCTTTTGATTGAATAAAAATTCAATATTTTTTAAAAAAAAGGATGTTAACATGGCCGATCCAAAAAAGATATTCCTCATCGACGGCAGTGCTTTCCTGTATCGTGCATTTCATGCCATCAGGAGTCTTTCCACATCAAAAGGACACCCCACCAATGCCACCTTTGGTTTTACCAGAATCCTGTTAAAATTACTGAAAGACAATACGCCTGAGTATGCAGTTGTCTTTTTTGATGTTAAAGGACCTACTTTTAGACATAAACTGTATGATCAATATAAAGCCAACCGTCCGCCCATGCCTGAAGAGCTTGTGGCCCAGCTTCCGGATATCAAACGGATCATCACGGCATTAAATATTCCCACTGTTGAAAAACAGGGGTTTGAAGCAGACGACCTTGTGGGAACATATTCAAAACTGGCGCAGAAAAAAGGGTTTGAAGTGATCATGGTCACCGGTGACAAAGACTTTATCCAGCTAATTACCGAAAACTGTACTCTGTGGGACCCCATGAAAGATACCATAAAGGATGTGGCAACCATAAAAGAAGATATGGGCATTGAACCCGGACAGTTTATCGATGTTCTGGGGCTTGCCGGAGACAGTGCAGATAATATTCCCGGTGTCCAGGGAGTTGGCCCTAAAACAGCCATAAAGCTGATTGCCCAGTTCGGCTCCATTGAAAATATCTATGAAAATATTGACAGCCTTAAAAACAAGAAAAAATTATATGAGAATCTTTTAAACAGCAAAAATATTGTCCTCTTGAGCCGTAAACTTGCCACCATTGACACCTCTGTTATTGTAAGAAAAGGCCTTGAAGATTTCAAACTGGAAGCATTTGACAGGAAAAAAGCATTTGAATTATTTCAGGAATTTGAATTCAAAGCCCTTGCCGCAGAGTTTGCACAAAATGCAGATAAATCCGAAAAGATATATAAACTGATGACAACAACCAAAGAGCTTGAAAAACTGGCCCTGGTTCTTGAAAATAAAGAAATTTTTGCCGTTGATACGGAAACCACTTCCAAGCATCCCATGAAGGCGCAACTGGTGGGAATTTCCTTTTCTTTCAGAGAAAATCAGGGATTTTATATCCCCATCGGCCACACCTTTCCCGACGAGTTAGAACAGCCTTCAAAAGAAGATATATTAAGAATTTTTAAGCCTGTCCTTGAAAACCCGGATATCAAAAAAGTCGGGCAAAATATCAAATATGATTATATTGTCCTGTCAAACTTCGGTATTGTTATGCAGGGGATTGCCTTTGATACCATGTTTGCCTCTTATCTTTTAAATCCCTCTGTAAGGGGTCACAGTCTTGACAGCATTGCCATGACTCTTTTTGGTTATAAAACTATTTCCTATGAAGAGGTGGCAGGTAAAGGTAAAGCCCAGATCGGTTTCCAGGAAGTCCCCATTTCCGAAGCCGTGAATTATGCCAGTGAAGATGCTGACATCACTTTTATGGCCTATCAGCAGTTTAAAAAAGCAATAAAGGATCAGGGCTTTTCCGATTTGATGGAAAAGATCGAGGTACCCCTAATCACGGTTTTAGGTGACATGGAAATGGAAGGGATTAAAGTGGATAAAAATGCCTTAAAGCATCTTTCCAACATCTTTAATTTAGAACTGAAAAACCTTGAAAAAGAAATCTATTCCATTGCTGGCGAAGAATTTAACATCAATTCTTCTCAGCAGTTAGGGGTCATCCTGTTTGAAAAATTAAACTTAAAGGTCATTAAAAAAACAAAAAAGAAAACCGGTTATTCAACCGATGTGGAAGTCCTTACCAAGCTTGCTAAAGACCACGAACTGCCTGAAAAACTGTTAAGATACAGGACGCTTCGCAAGCTCAAATCAACTTATGTGGATGCCTTGCAAAAGCTTATCAATAAAGAAACCGGAAGAATCCATACCTCATTTAACCAGACCATTACCGTAACAGGCCGTTTAAGCAGTTCCAAACCAAATCTTCAAAATATTCCCATCCGGAAAAAGGAAGGTAAGGAAATCCGGAAAGCCTTTATCCCAAAAGAAGGCCATGTGTTGATTTCAGCAGACTATTCCCAGATAGAACTTCGAATCCTGGCCCATTGCGCCGAAGATGAAATCCTCATCCTATATTGATAATTATTTTAAACGGTATTCCGGCGTAAAGAAATTTATTGACGATACCATAGAAGAAACAAAGAAAACCGGTGAGGTCCATACGATCTTTGGCAGAAGAAGACGTCTTGATGATATCAATTCTTCAAATGTCCATATCCGAAATTTCGCGCAACGGGCAGCCGTCAATACACCCATTCAGGGCAGTGCTGCCGATTTAATCAAACTTGCCATGATAAAAATGGAGGTTGCCCTGCAAAAAAACAATATGACCTCAAAAATGCTTTTGTCCGTCCATGATGAAATTATATTTGAAACCCCGTTTGAGGAAAAAGACCAATTGATTGAACTTGCCAAAGATGTCATGGAAAATGTTTATCCCCTTAAAGTTCCCTTAAAAGTTAATTTTGGAGCTGGTGAAAACTGGGCTGAAGCGCATTAACAGGGAAATATTTCTCATATAACATCGGAACTTTCCATGTATGAGATCAGAGTTTCAAGATAGCGGGACTTTACCTGTTGACTGGCCAGAATCTGTTTTACAGGGGGCAGTTTCAGAATTACCCCCAGAACCGCAGCAAGGGCCCGATGGCTGAACAACACTTTATTATCAAAAATCAGGTGCTGAAGCTTCCCCCGTTCAATGGCCATAACCACAGCTCTGTGAGTGCCGTTTAATGGGGTGATGACCCGTTGGGGCAAAGGCTTGAGTTCAAGACTGTCTTCCGTACATGCCCGGACACAGAGACCGCAACCCAGACAGATATCTTTGTTAAGGCGGGCGATTTTCTTTTTAGGTTTTTTGGGATCATTGGCCGACACCAGGGTCATGGCCTCCACCGGACAGATGGTCACACATTTGCCGCAGCCCGTGCAGGAATCAATGCTGATTTTCGGAATAAAATTGGAAGTATGCACCGGGTTGAATATGGCAAACCGGCGGGCCGCAATCATTGCCTCGCAGCAGCACCCGCAGCAGTTACAGATAAAGTTAACTCGTTCTCTGACATTTTCCCCGAACTGAACCAGGTTGGATTCATATGCTTTTTCAAGAAGATCCAATCCTTCTGTAACACCTACTGCACGCGCATGACCATACTTTATTAGAGATCTGGCAGACGTGTTAAAGGTCATGCAGATATCCATAGGTCTGTCACATGCTTTGCCGATATGATACATTTTATGGCGGCAGTAACAGGTACTTATACCCATGTGGGATGCGGTTTTGATCACCTGTGATGCCCGCTCATAATCCAGAACATGGATCGCATTCTCATTGGACAGTACAGGTTCATGGACAAATACACGGCCTATCTGAGTATCACCCACAGTAAACAGACTTTTTATAAAATCCTCTTCCACGTTCAAATACTGGTAGAATAGTTCACTTAACACCTTCTGATCAATATCGTGTCGCACCCGCATCATAGAAAATTCAAAGAAACCGGCCATGGGCGGGGGCAGGACATATTGGGTTTGGCCGTTTTGATCAATATCCACCAGGATAGCCCGGGATGCGAGCCGATCCAGAATTTTCCGGGCTTTGGGCAAGCTCATTTTCCAGATTTTAGCTGCTTTGCGGGCAGTAACAGGTTTGATGGGAAGCAGGGAGACCAGATGCGCATCTGTTTCTGAAAACAACATGGCCAGGATTTTGTCCAGCAGTATAGAAGGGGGAGCGCCCTGCGGAAAGCGGTTTAGGCGATCAACCAGACGAGCATAGCTGGATTTATTGGTATGATGTGCCATAGTTCAATTTCCTTGGAATTTCTTTTTGAAATTATTTCATGAACACCAGTCCTGTATAATCTTTTTATATAATCATTGAAAATTCATTAATGCAATAAAAATCAACACTCCATATTAACCTTTAATCTTGACTTTAGAATGTATATACGGCAATAAACAAATCATGAATACTAAACGGATCGGACTTGTTATAAAAAATGATGTCTATGCTGAAAAAAAGGCCCGTGAACTTAAAAAAAAACTGGGGAATCAATGTTTTATCATTGATATCCAGCAGTCAAAGAATACGGACATTCCTGATGACCTTTTGTGCATGATTGTCCTGGGCGGAGACGGCACTTTTTTAAGTGCCGCACGGTTTATAGAAAACCGAGGAATTCCCCTGATGGGTGTCAAATTCGGTGAAGTCGGTTTTCTGGCCGAAACCACTGAAGATAATCTTTTTGAAGCGGTGGCGCTATTGCTTGAGGGGAAATACCTTATTCAAAAAAGAACCCGCCTAGATGTCAAACTTGTGCGCAAGAACAAACAAATCATTGATGTAGATGTCCTCAATGATGCGGTGATTAACAAATCAGCCTTGTCAAGACTGGCGTCGTGTGCGGTATATCTTGATTCAATCTATTTAACTACCTACCGGGCAGATGGCCTGATTGTCGGAACGCCAACCGGTTCAACCGCTTATTCCCTGGCAGCCGGCGGGCCTGTGGTACACCCGGATGTCCCTTCTATTATCCTGACGCCAATCTGCCCGTTTACACTGACGAACCGACCCTTAATCATACCGGATTCGACAAAAATTGAAATCCGAATGGAGGGCAGTCCGGAAGATATTATCCTTACTCTTGACGGGCAGGAAGGATTTGAAATGAACCCCGGAGATAAAATCTTTATTAAAAAAAGCAGAAATAATATAAAAATGCTCTCTTTTGAAGAGCAGTCCTATTTTAAAGTTTTAAAAACTCGTCTTAAATGGAGTGGCGGCAGAAGCTAATTCGATATACTGTTTAATAGTGTTTATCTGCATACTCCACCCATC
>JAFCZY010000255.1 GCA_019314105.1 Deltaproteobacteria bacterium | reverse complement strand
CACGTCCGCATTGACTTTATGGTTAAGAAGTTTTCCACTTCTATAATATGCATCCATGACAATCAAAACCCTGGACTGGGAATCAACAATTCTGTCTGCACTGGCACTGGGTGCGAACCCGCCGAAAACAACAGAATGAATAACACCCAGTCTTGCGCAGGCCAGCATGGTAATGGGAAGCTCTGCTGACATGGGCATATGGATGGTAACTCTGTCACCTCTTTTGAGTTTAGCCGTATCCCTTAACAATGCTGCAAATTCATTCACCCTGACATATAGTTCCTGGTAAGTGATATGCTGAACGAGTTCTTCTTCCAGTTCCGGAACAAAATGGATGGCTGTTTTATTTTTATTATCTTTCAGGTGCCGGTCAATACAATTGTAGCTGGCATTTATTTTTCCGCCCTTAAACCATTTGTAACAGGGTGCGTCACTGGAATCCAGGACTTCATCCCAATACTTGTTGTACCAGGTCAAAAGCTCGGCAAACTCTGTGTAATAATCCGGGAAATTTTTCAGACTGAACCGGTCAAATATTCCTTCATCGGTAAGGTTGGCCTGAGCAATGAATTTTGTGGATGGATAATAATATTCTTCTTCTGTCCAATGGACTGCTATCTGGGCCTCTGTGGTCTCAACAACATCTTTTTCGCTCATGGTCATCTCCTTTTGGATGTATACGGTTTAATTGCAAAATTTAAAAAAATCGTAAAAAACAATAAACAGGCACCACCTCCCTTTTTTACAAATTTTTACGAATAATACAGGTATTAATAAAAATATATATCTTGCAACTTAAAATTTAATTTTTACTTAAAGCAGTCTGCTTTTCCCAGTTCAGGTCAAGTACAGGTAACGTACCAAATGAGAAGAAAAATCGTAGTCATTTAGTGAATCCGATTTATGTTATAGTGTATGAATTATTAAGAACGAAAGCGGAAGTCAACAAAAAAAAACGTTTTTTTAAATAAAAATAAGGATAAACTTTCTGCAAAAACTCACGATACCCGAATTGCTTGGTAAAAAAAAATTCTAACCTGCCAAAATCCTTTGGAATAAAGCGTTTTAAACATTGTTTGATCTCCTCAAACAAACTATTTTTAAGTAAAAAATATACTTTCATTAAACAAAGAAAAAAGGAATTGAGGTTTTCATAAGCGTGGAATTATAAATTTTGATGGATTGTATAATTGCTCCGTTTATTTCGCACAGCAGTGTTAATAATAAATTTTTATTGCATGAAAACAAAGTTTTCGTTTATAGTGTCGTGAATTATTAGTTTATCAAAATGAAGAAGAAAGGATATAAAAATGAAAAACCCTGTTGATAATTACTGGAACCTCAAATTAGACTCTGTAAAAGAGAATCTTGAAAATAATAATTTTGAAGTCTTTATTGCTCAGGATGCAAAGGCTGCAAAAGAGATTGCCATCAATGATATTATCCCTAAACTTGATATTAAAAGTGTTTCCTGGGGGGGGTCAATGTCCTTTGTTGCCACTGGCCTTTTCCATAAACTCAAGGATAATCCGGATATTAAGGTACTCAATACGTATGATCAAACCCTTTCAAAAGAAGAGATGATGGACTTGCGACGACAATCCTTAATGGTAGATTTATTTATTACCGGTACGAATGCAGTCACTGAAACAGGCCAGCTGGTTAATCTTGATATGATAGGGAACAGGGTCGCAGCAATCATGTGGGGCCCGAAAACCGTATTACTAGTCATTGGCAGAAATAAAATTACAAATGACCTGGAAGATGCCATGATCCGGATAAAAAATTATACCGCCCCTGTAAATGCTATGAATCTTGATAAGAAAACACCCTGTCGAAAAACCGGTATTTGTCATGATTGCAGCAGTCCTGACAGGATTTGTAATTACTGGACAATTACAGAAAAAAGTTTTATAAAAAACAGGATTAAAATTATTCTTGTTAATGAAGATCTGGGATTTTAAACGATGCAGAAAATTATGGTTTTCCAACAGAATGGGTCTGGCAAAAGTAAAATAGAGGGTATTAATAAATTCGGTGAAAAACAATTTATTATTGAAACATTTGACATTGATGAGACATTGCCGCTTGTGCTTGATGATACATCACAATATTTGCCGGATAAGATTGAAGCCGATATTGTGCTTGATTATTTAAAACACAAGGATCTTTCCGATGATTTAAGTGTGCTGTGTAAAAAACTGGGTATCCCGGTGGTTGCCTCGGGAAAGAAGATAACAACCGGAAAGGCCATCTGCCCGCCAATATGCTGTGCTCTTTCCCGGCAGGAGTGTCTTGGGGATTACGGCAGGGCGTTTGGGACACCTGAAATTGAAGTCGTTACAAAAAAAGATATTATTACAAATATCAAGGTCTCAAAAGGTGCGCCCTGCGGTGCGACATGGAATGCGGCCCAAAAAATTAAAAATATGCCCATTGAAAAGGCATTGACCCGATTTGGTCTTGAGGTTCAATTTTTTTGTTCGGCAGATCCTGCCTCCTGGGATCCGCTTTGGGGGAAAAGCCCGGTTCATCTTGCGGCAGACGTTCATACCGCTGTTTTGAAAGCCGGGTTAAAGAAGAACAAACAGCTATCAAGCCTGAATTTCAGTTAGTTTTACTGATCCGGTCATTTTATTTCAAGGAGTCATATGCAAACCATCAGGAACAGATTGATCATTATTCTTGTTGTGTGTTTTTCATTTATAGTCGGGCTGACCTGTGTAGATTATTATCATATTTTTTCCCTTCAAAAAAAATTAGTGCTCATAGAACAATTGGATGATTTCAAGGGCGATATTCTGGAGCTGAGACGGTATGAGAAAAATTATTTTCTCACCGGCAATGCCATCCATTTTGGACAGATGGATTTTTATCTTTCAAAAACAGAAAATTCCTTTTTAAACCTGGAAAAGGAAATGAAAGATATTTTGAATACCAGTGAATATAATCAATGTGCCGTAGCATTAAAAGTATACCATAAAATTTTGAAACATACAGAAGAGGCGATGGATGGGGGGGACTCAGATGTGGAAAATCTCCGGGCAACCGGGGCGGTTTTAACAGCTTTCAGTGAAAAATTGATTAACAAAAAACACATCCGAATTGCCAGAGTATTAAGGCAGATGCTGATCATGCCCCTTGCTTTTTCTGCCGGATTTATTTTTTTAGTGATATTTGTTATGCACATGACCCGGGAAGATGTCTTAAAACCGCTGTCATTGTTGCAGATCGCTGCCGAAAATGCGAGCAAGGGTGTTTTTGACCCCATCGGACATGTTATCCGAAAAAAAAATGAGGTGTCCCAGTGTATTGCGGCGTTTAATAAAATGGTGGTAGAAATTGATGCCGGGCAGGAACAATTGCTCCAGTCCCGCAAACTTGCGTCAATCGGAACATTTACTTCAGGTATTGCCCATGAATTGAATAACCCCATTAATAACATTTCCCTGATTGTGGATTCTTTAATCGAAGATGGGGATACCCTGTTGTTGGCAGAGCGCATGAAGCTATACAATGATCTGATGGACCAGGCTGAAAGGTCAACTGAAATTGTGAAGAACCTGCTTGAATTTTCCAGAACGGATCAGGGTCATTTTGAAAATATTTCCCTGGAAGAAATGATTGAAAAAACCCAGCGATTGCTTAAAAATGAATTAAGTATCAAACGGGTAAAATTTCATGTCGGGGTTCAGGAAAACCTGCCAAAGGTAAGGATCGATAAAAGCCGGCTTCAGCAGGCACTGGTCAATCTGCTGCTCAATGGGATTCAGGCCATGCCGGATGGGGGAATACTGACATTGACAATTGAGGCCGACCCTGAATCCGGTGGGATAAGAATGGACGTAAGGGATACAGGGATGGGTATCCAAAAGGAACAACTGGATTCAATTTTTGATCCCTTTTTTACCACAAAAAAAGAGGGCGAGGGAACAGGACTTGGCCTTTCTGTTACCTACAATATTATTCAGAGCCACAATGGCAGGATCTCCGTTAAAAGCACGTTAGGCAAGGGGACGTGTTTTTCCATTTTCCTTCCTGTAAAAGCGTAAGAATGGAGTGTAAAAAAAATATCAGCCCTATGAAGGTGGCCGTCATTGATGATGAACCCATTGCATGCCGTGAAATCAAAAAAGGGCTTGCCCGGCGAACCAATTTT
>JAFCZY010000254.1 GCA_019314105.1 Deltaproteobacteria bacterium | reverse complement strand
CCTTTGATATTGTCAGCGGTGGTGAGCTGTACCGTGCCCAACAGGCTGGGGCAGACATGAGCAAAATTGTCTTTGCGGGCGTTGGCAAGACAGATACCGAGATTATTGAAGCACTGGACGCGGGGATCGGCTGTTTTAATATCGAATCCGAAGCGGAACTGGAGAACCTTATCACGCTTTGCAAAGTACACGGCAAAACGACCAGATCCGCACTGCGCGTTAACCCGGATATCAATTATGATGCACACAAGTATACGACTACCGGTGTTAAGGAAACCAAGTTCGGTATCGATATCGAACGGACCTTGAAAATTTATGACAAATATGCCGACAACGGCGTTGTCGAGATGTCAGTGATCCATGTACATCTCGGTTCCGGCGGCAAAACGGTCGATCCGTATGTCAATTATGTCAAGAAAGTTCTGCCGCTGGTCGAGGACTTGCGCAGCAAGGGGTATCGGATTGATAAACTTGATCTGGGCGGCGGCTACGGGGCGGATTACGAGACGGCCACGGTGCCTTCTGCGGCCGATTATGCCGAGAGGATCGTGCCGCTGCTGAAAGCTGCGAACTTGGGGTTGATTCTCGAACCGGGTAAAAGTATTATTGCCAATGCAGGGGTCATGCTGACACGCACCGTGTTTAAAAAGTCAGGCGGTACAAAAACGTTCGTGATTGTTGATGCGGGCATGAATGATCTGATTCGCCCGTGTTTGTATGAGGCGTTTCACTTTATCTGGCCAACCAGGGTCGGTGAAAACTTCATTCCTGAAAAACGGGTCAATGGTTTGGAAATGGATAATACTGAAGTGGTCGATGTGGTCGGTCCGATCTGCGAGGGCACAGACTATTTTGCAAAAAACAGGGCAATGCCGGCGGTTGAGCGGGGCGACCTGTTGGCGGTCTTTAGTGTTGGTGCTTATGGATTTACCATGGCCAGCAACTACAATGCCCGTCCCCTGTGCGCCGAAGTGCTGGTAGACGGCGATCAGTTTAGGATCATCCGCAAACGGCAGACGTATGAGGACTTAATTGAGAAGGAAAAGATATGAGGCCGATCTGGTTTGACAAGGCATCTGAAACAGTTCAGGTCATAGACCAGCGGTTTCTCCCCCACAAATTGAGTATTAAAAATTTAATGACAGTGGATGATACGATTCACGCCATAAAAGAGATGGTTGTCAGGGGCGCTCCTTTGATTGGTGCAACAGGGGCATTGGGAGTATATATCAGCCTCGTACAGGAGAAGAACAAGGGCGCCGATAACGACTATCTGGTGTCGGAATGCAAACGGCTGAAGGATGCCAGACCTACGGCCATGAATCTTTTCTGGGGGGTTGACAGGGTTTTGTCTGCGGCATTAACGCAGGATAATTATAAGGCCAGAATCAAAGCGGCTCTTGAGGAAGCGCTGAAAATTATAGAGGAAGAGGCAGTCAATTGCCAGAAAATCGGTGAATATGGCCTGCCCATTATTGAAGACATCAGTAAAAAGAAAAAGGGTGAACCGGTCAATATTTTAACCCACTGTAATGCCGGCTGGCTTGCCTGTATTGAATATGGCACGGCAACCGCACCCATCTATACGGCGTTTGACAATAATATCAATGTCCATGTCTGGGTGGATGAGACAAGACCGTTAAATCAGGGGTCCCGCCTTACGGCCTGGGAACTGGGGAAACATGGGGTGAACCATACCATTATCACGGACAATGCCGGGGGACATATCATGCAGCATGGCAGGGTGGATCTTGTCATTGTGGGAACCGACAGAACCACCAGGGCCGGCGATGTGGCGAATAAAATCGGTACTTATTTAAAAGCGCTGGCAGCGAAAGATAATAATATTCCCTTTTATGTGGCGTTGCCGTCCAGCACCTTTGACTGGGATATTACAGACGGAATTGCCGATATTCCCATAGAAGAGAGAGATCCTGACGAAATCAGATATGTCCAGGGCCTTTGCAATGGTAAGATTGAAAAAGTGCTGGTTCCTCCTGAGACAAGCCATGCAGCCAATCACGCCTTTGATGTGACGCCGGCAAGACTGGTCACTGGATTTATAACTGAGCGAGGGGTCTGCAGGGCAACGGAATCTGATATCCTGTCTCTGTTTCCGGATAAGAAACAGGATAAAAGAATCAGGTACGATGCTGGAAATGTTTAATGAGAAAACGCTAAAGGGGTAAAATGAAAAACAAGACCATTGCCATTCATAAAGGAACCTTGAGGGATCCAAAAACAGGTGGAGTGAATACGCCGATTTATACATCCTCGGCCTATGATTATATCAACAAGGATGATACCTTTTATCCTCGGTATTTTAATACGCCCAATCAGGATGCTGTGGCAAAAAAGATTGCCTCCCTTGAGCATGCCGATGCAGGCTTGGTGTTCAGTTCCGGTATGGGTGCCATGTCAACTTCAATCCTGGCCTATGCAGGTGCCGGAGATCACGTTGTCATGCTGGATGCCCTCTAGGGCAGAAGCCATCATTTTGCAACGGACTGGTTTTCCTATTTCGGCATTGGCTGCACGTTTACAAAAACCAGTGCTGATAATGTAATCAAAGGGGTGACACCCAAAACAAAGGTGATCGTTATTGAATCTCCCACCAATCCGCTTCTGGCAGTGGTTGATATTGAAAAAATAGCTCAGTTTGCAAGAGAAAAGCAGGTTACAACTATAATAGACAATACGTTTGCAACTCCTGTGAATCAAACCCCTTTAGAACTTCGGATAGATATTGTTGTCCACAGCGGAACCAAGTACCTTGGCGGACACTCTGATTTGTGCTGTGGCATGGTTGTCTGTTCCCATGAAAAAATGGAGAAAATCTTGAGCCTTGCCAGAGTATTGGGTCCAAGTCTTGACTCCAGGATTTGCTATCTTTTGGAAAGAAGTATGAAAACTCTTGTGTTAAGAGTGAATGAACAGACAAAAAATGCCATGGTGGTGGCGCAGTTTCTGTCTGATCATCCTGATATTGCCAATGTGTATTACCCCGGGCTTGACAATTTTGAAGGGTATGAAATCGCAAAGCATCAGATGACAGGTTTTGGAGGTATGCTTTCCTTTGAAATAAAGGACAAAGATCCCAATCGGTTTGTTGAGGAATTAAAGATCATAAGTCCTGCCGTCAGCCTGGGTGGCGTGGAATCTACCATATGTTCGCCAACTCTTACCTCCCATGTAAAAATGTCAGCTGGTGAAAGACTGAGAATCGGGGTGACAGATTCCCTTTTAAGATTATCCATTGGACTTGAGGATGCAGATGATTTAAAACAGGATCTTGATAATGCACTGAAAAAAGTTCCAGATATTAACCAGGTAAAATAAAAAGATAAACCCTTATGCTGACAGATTTAGAAAAAAAAGTGATTGCGTTGCTGCAAACCGATATTCCGGTTGTCAAACGGCCATTCCTTGAAATGGCTGAAAAAATCGGTATTACGGAAGATGAATTTTTAGATGTTTTAAGAGAGCTGAATGACCGGGGCATGATCCGGCGGTTTGGGGCTACCTTGAAACATCAGAAATCCGGGTTTAAAGCAAACGCCATGGTGGCCTGGAAAGTGGATGAAGACCGAGTGGAAAAAACCGGGAATATTATGGCCACCTTTCAGGAGGTTACCCATTGCTATCGAAGAGATCCGGCCCCTGGGTGGAAATATAATCTGTATACCATGGTTCATGCCTCTGATGA
>JAFCZY010000253.1 GCA_019314105.1 Deltaproteobacteria bacterium | reverse complement strand
TTGAGCCAAAACCTCCTTTCTACATATTTGTAATCAAGTTTTCAGATGCAAAAGACGAGCGTGCTCATATTTCGACTTGGCGGATCTGTCTGAATCTCCCAGGGTTCCATGATTGACGGTTGTAAAATCAGGATATGCATTACCACCATGTTCTGTCGCATCAAGACCTTCAAGCTCCTCTTCCGTTGAGACTCTCAGCCCCATTGTTATATCAATCAGTTTAAACAACAGATACGCCACTGGAAATGTCCAGAAAAAACAGGCTGCAATTCCGATTAACTGAACACCCAATATACTAAGTGTCGTGCCGCCAATATTAAAAATACCAGCTGCAAGAGTTCCCCAGGCGCCACATACACCATGAACAGAAATAGCGCCCACAGGATCATCAATTTTCAGCCTGTCAAAAAACACTACGGAAAATACAACAATCATACCGGCAACGGCACCGATGACAATTGAACTTGTAGGCGTGACATTGGCACATCCGGCCGTAATTCCGACAAGCCCTGCCAATGCGCCATTCAAGCTCATACCCACTTCAGGTTTTCCAAACTTGAGCCATGAAACAAACATGGCCATAATGGCACCGGCGGCGGCGGAAAGGTTTGTATTGACAAAAATCATAGCAATGTCTTTAGAGGCTGCTGTGGTTGATCCCGGGTTAAATCCAAACCAGCCCAGCCAGAGGACAAAAACGCCTATGGCGGCCAATGGAATGTTGTGCCCCAGTATGGGTTTAACTTTCCGGCAAAATCAATAAATCCAAGCCCTTCAAGCCACCCGCTTCCATTGAACAGGCTTCCCCATGCCCAACTCCCGAAAATTGGATAAATCAGCCCAGAAACAACCACGGAATAGATGAGGTATCCGGAAAACTTGGTTCTTTCTGCCATGGCACCGGATACAATGGTTGCTGCGGTAGCGGCAAATACGACCTGAAACATCCAGAATGCCAATACCCTGGGATCACCGCCCACCTTAAAATCACTTAAAAAGAAACCCGAAGTGCCGAAAAAACCGGTTTTAGAAACACCAAACATCAGGCCGAACCCGACCGCCCAATACGCAATGGACCCCATGGAAAAATCCATCAAGTTTTTCATCATAATATTAACAGCATTTTTTGCCCTTGTGAATCCTGCTTCAACCATGGCAAAACCTGCCTGCATAAAAAAGACAAACATTGCAGCAACAAGGGTCCAGACATAATCTGCATGGGATTGAACAAGATCAATCGCTGTTTTATTGGAAGCGATTGTGGGTGCTTCATCACCTGCAAAGGCAACAGAAATCGAACATATCAAATAAATAATTATTAGACCAAACTTTTTCATACTATACATCTCCTTTTCATATAAATTAAAATCCATCTGTGTTTCTTAAGAGCAAAACTGGTGCCATCGCTAAAATAAAGACCATATTTAGATATAACTATTTGAAATATAAGAATATTTGAATAATAAATTGACTTCATCTAAAAATCAGTTAATCACAATATTGTGATTTTACAATTACAAAATTGTGATTAATTGATTTAAGACGGCTTATTCGACCTAATTTGTTACGATTTTGTGTTTTAAATTTTCATCGATCTTTTTTTGCAGTCGGTTTGCCATAAAAAATCTGTGTGATGGTTTTGCCATCTGCATACCCTTTGACAAACCGTTTATGAATAAATGGAAAGGACAACGCAGTTAATGAAATCCCCGGCACAGGCTTTTTTTCTGGGAAATTCATACTTATCCAGGATCGGCACCTTTAACCCTTTTACTAAAAGGTCAAAGGCAGCCGCTGTTCCGGCGGGCCCGCCTCCTATGATCGTGACATCAAACATGGGTTCTTCTTATCAGTTCTGAAAATCACTGATTGATGAGCGCAATGATCATTGATTCGATCACAGAACCGATTCGTTTCATATGGATAATTCGCTCCTTTTCAGACCTGCCCGGATAATTCCTGAAAGCAATCAAAACACCTGAAAGGCAGGAAAAAAGTGTGTGGGACATCAATCTTGTATCTGTTTTACAACCCGAATAAATAAAAATCGTCTCAACCACATCCATGAGCCCCCGACCGATCTCATTAAGTTTGTCCACAGACCCCATGTCCTTGTTACCATGAAGGGCAAAATGGGTAATCATCCTCCACTGGGCTTCGTGGGCAATATAATAATCCAGAAAATATTCAATGGCTGTTTTTATGATATCTTTATCTTTTTTGTAAATCCTGTTTTCCAGTTCTTTAATAAAAACACAGGCATCCTGATAAGCTATCCTTGCGTATAATTCTTCCTGACTTTTAAAATAGGTATAAATGGAAGACTTGGCAATTCCTGCAGCATTTGCAATTTCAGCCATGCTGACCTTGTCGTAGGTGTCCTTCCCAAACACTTCTCTTGCCGCCTCGATAATGAGAATTTGTCTTTGTTCCCGTTCTTTTTCCTTGAGCTTGAGCAAGGTGTCTTTTTTCGTCATACCTGTCCTGTATCTTTCGATTAATTCAATTTATGCTGAATAACATAAAATAAAAATGCAATCAAGTAGCGGTTGACATGTCGACCGGTGTTCGATATAGAAACCGACAGACAAAGATGTGTTTCAGGATTGAAACGTTTCACCAAAAAGGTGAATACACTGGAGATACTTAATATGAAAGAAATCAAGATTTTTCATAACGCCCTAAAAGACGTATCAGCCCTTGCTTCCAAAATTAAAGAAAACCAGAAAAAAATTATCGGGTACCTGTGTTCCTATGCACCGGAGGAATTGATATATGCAGCAGGCTTTCATCCCATGCGGCTGTTTTCTTCAAAATCTGATATTATCCTGGCAGAAAATCACCTCCAGACCTATTGCTGCTCTCTGGTTCGAGGCATACTTGAAGACAGCCTTTCAGGACGGCTTGATTTCCTTGATGGGACCGTGTTTCCCCATACCTGCGATTCCATTCAGCGCCTGAGTGATATCTGGCGAATGCAGGGGCGATATGAATTTTTTGCAGATGTCATCCTGCCTGCCAAGCTGAATACCCAGAGTGCCAGAACGTATATGGTGGATGTACTGACCCGATTTAAAAAAGATCTTGAGGCAGCAATCAACAGGGAGATAACAGATGCTGATCTTCAAAAATCCATCAAAAAATTTAATCTGATCCGCAGCAATCTTTCAAAAATTTATGCGCTTCAATCCAAAAAGCCTGGAATCATAAAAGGTGCTGATCTCTATGCCATTGTCAAGGGATCAATGATAATGGACAAAGATGAAGTGGCGAATCTTTTACCTGTTATTGTGAACAATCTTGAGAAAACGGATGCTCCTGAAACAAAAGGCAAACGAATTGTCCTCACAGGTTCAATCTGTGATTCCCCTGATATTTATTCAGTCATTGAAACAGCCGGAGGCATTATTGTCGGGGATGATCTTTGTACAGGCCAGCGATGGTTTGAAGGCCTGACGCTGGAAGATGATGCGCCCTTGGTTGCCATTGCCGAAAGATATATGGGTCGCATGATCTGTCCGGCCAAACATTCTTCGCCAACGGCCCGTGGTGAAAATATAGTATCCCTTGCCCGGAAAAACAAGGCAGCCGGAGTTGTTTTTCTGCTGCTCAAATTCTGTGATCCCCATGCTTTTGATTATCCCTATTTAAAAGAATTCCTTGAAAAAGAAGGAATTAAAACCCTTTTGATTGAAATAGATGATCAGCAGCAAAATCTCGGGCAGCTATCTACCCGTTTTGAAACCTTTATTCATTATATTTAAAAAGGACTCACAGATGTCAGACAAGTCTTCAGACCCAAAAAAAATAAACTGTGCCAAAAAAATGCGGGATATCATGACCACCTATTATCTGGATGCCATGACCGCAGAACAGAACAATAAACAGGTGGCCTGGATTACTTCCGGCGGACCTGTAGAACCTCTGGTAGCAATGGATATCATCCCCATTTATCCTGAAAATCATGGGGCCATGATTGGCGCATCCAAAATGGGAGAAGATCTATGCATAAAAGCTGAAAATATGGGATACAGCTCAGACCTGTGTTCCTATGCAAGGACAGATATCTCCATAGGGGGATTACCAAAACCGGACATGCTGATCTGCTGCAATAATATCTGCGGCACGGTACTAAAATGGTATGAAGTCCAGGCAAGGTATTATAATGTGCCCCTGTTTATCCTAGATACCCCCATCTGCCATACCCGATATTCTCCTGAAGTCGCCAAATATGTCCGGGCCCAGATTGATGAATATATTATTTTTCTTGAAAAAATCACAAAAAGAAAATTTGATTACGACAAAATGGCGCAGGTGGGCAAACTTGCCTATGAAAGCCAGGTGCTCTGGCAGAAAGTCCTCAACACCACTGCCCACAAACCATCGCCCATGTCTGCCTTTGATGCATTCTTTTTCCTTGCCCTGATTGTCACATTACGGGGGACGCAGATCGCTGTTGGTTTTTATAAAGACCTGTTAGCAGAAATGAGGCAGCGCATCAAAGATGGCATCAGTATGGTCCCCAATGAAAAACACAGACTTTTATGGGATAATCTGCCGATCTGGTACCGGCTCAAGTGGCTGTCCAACAAATTCTCCGATCACAATGCCTGCCTTGTAGCAGACACTTATACCTCGGCCTGGTGTGGTGCCATAAAATATACGGATAAAAATAATTTTTTGGATTCCATTGCCGAAGCCTATACCCGGATCTATCTGAATATCGGTGTTGATCAGATGGCAAACCAGGTACTTGATATGATTAAGTTCTATGATGTAAACGGTTTTGTCATGCATTCAAACCGTTCCTGCAAGCCCTACTCTTTCGGACAGATGGATATTATGAGAATCGTCCGGGAAAAAACAGATATTCCGGTTCTCATGATAGAAGCCGATATGGTGGACCCCAGAAATTTCTCCCATTCTCAGGTGGAAACCCGGATTGATGCCTTCATGGAAATCATCAAACAAAGGAGCCGTTAACATGATTTATGCCGGTATTGATATTGGTTCCAGCACCGCCAAGGCCGCGTTAATAAAAAAAAATCGACTTCTGGGCACCCATGTCATACCGAGCGGGTATAATCCCTTAACCGCAGGGATCACAGTTTTTGATGCACTTTTAGAAAAAGTGGCGGTTTCAAAAACAGATATAGCAGCCATTGTTTCCACGGGCTATGGCCGGGCCAGCGCCAGCGTAAAGTTCGCAGACAAAGCCATGACGGAAATCATCTGTCATGGAACCGGTGCGCATTTTATGAATCCCAATATACGGGGAATAATTGATGTCGGCGGCCAGGACAGCAAAGCTATTCTTCTGGATAAAAACGGCCAAGTTGAAAACTTTGCCATGAATGACAAATGTGCAGCAGGTACAGGCCGCTTTATTGAAGTCATGGCCAATGCCCTGGAAGTGAGTTTAGATCAAATGGGAGACTTCAGTCTTAAGGCAGACAAACCGTCAAAAATCAGCAGCATCTGCACGGTGTTTGCAGAATCAGAAGTCATTTCCATGATCGCAGGGTTGCAGAAAAGGGAAAACATTATTGCCGGCATTCATGAATCTGCCGCCGCCCGTGTTGCCATCCTTGCTTTTAAAATCAATATCAAAGAACCGGTAATGATGACCGGTGGTGTGGCAAAAAACAAAGGCATGGTAGCCGCCCTTGAAAAGCGCCTTGGATTTGAACTCATTGTGGAAGATTTTGCCCAGGTGAATGGCGCCATTGGTGCCGCCGTACTGGCATCAAGGCTGTAACAACCGGTATATGTTCTTTCCATATCGAGTTTTTGAGATGTCTATTTTTGTTTTTTCATTCTCTGAATCAGAGCATCAACTGATTCCCCGTTAGGCGCCATAGCCATGGGATTTTGTTCAACAAGCTCTTCCCATGCCTTTATGCCACCCGCCACATCATTTAAGTCATGCAACAGTACAATGCCTTTGTTAAATCGTGCAGTTTCAAAGGCGGGATCGATTGAAAGGGCTTTATCAAATGCTTCAATGGCCTTTCGGGGCTGTTTATCCCTTCGATACATCACCCCCAGGTCAGTGACGATCCCTGTCTTTCCCGGCTCTATTGCCAACGATTTTATATAGGCCTCAATGGCATTTTTTGCCTGATCCGAATCAAAAAAAAGATGGCCCAACTGAGCCCATGCCTCTGCATCTTTGGGGTGTTGCTCTAAATATTGTTCCAGTTTTAATATTCTTGAAGAGAACTCAATTGAATTATCCTGTTGTTCTCCTGCCGGGTTATTTTCGATAACAACTTTCCCCTGCGGTACCTGGTTATCAGAAGCAAGTTTAAATGAGGAATATACGGTTCCGCCAATAAATCCGATACACAATGACAGCAGAACAGCACCCACCAGAGTCTGTTTTTTTACATAATCTTTATTTGCCATTTCTTTATCTTTCGTCATAATAAAATCCTTTTTTTTAATGATTATATCACTTACCATATTCAATTCAAAGGACACAAGTCTTTCAAAAGAACCCGCTAATGCCGACAAACAGGTCGCAGATTTAAAACCGTTTATGGGTGAATGATCGCATATTTGCAACCCTTCAAAACAAAAAGATACTTTTTTAAAATCATAACCCGCTAATTTTATAGCCACTTTTAAAAACATTACCCCCTGCATTTTTTGGCATGCATTATGCTATTTCTATTTAGAATTGAGATTCAGTTTTAAAAATAAAGAACTCTATATCAAGGAGAGATTTAAAATGGAAAAAGTAGCGGTTGTCGGGTGCGGTTCATATATGGACCAGGGTTACGGATGCCCGGGCGAATGGCGGTGCCTGAAAGCAGCGTCACGGGGTGATGGTACATTCAAAAACCCCTCACAGGTTGTTGCCTTTGTCAAATGTGAATGTCCCGGAAGGACTGTTGTATCCAGTATTGACATGGCAATGAAATTGTCTGAAATCAAACCGGATAAAATATATTTGAGTTCCTGCCTGACCAATGCCGTACCCGGATGTCCCTATACCGGGGCAAAAGACCTGGCAAATATCATAAAAGAAAAAACGGGTATTGAGGTTGTTGTCGGCACTCATGATTACCATTAATAATAGAAAGGAATGATCAATGACGGTAGCTGTCATTAAGCTTGGAAATAAGAAACGGTCAAACATTTTTTTGGATAAAGTCAAAGAATTACTGCCGGACGGTGGTAATTTAAGCGCCTGTTTAACGTGTGGCGCATGTGCCTCAGGGTGTCCTGCCACAGGGCTTGATAATATGGACCCCAGAAAATTTCTTCGCATGGCTGCGTTAGGCATGGATGAAGAAATTGCCAAATCTGACTGGCCCTGGATGTGCACCATGTGTCAGCGGTGCATTTATGTCTGTCCCATGAAAATTGATATCCCACAATTAATCTTTAATGCCAGAGCGCTTCGTCCCAGAGAAGAAAGACCAAAAGGAATTTTAGGCTCCTGTGACATGGCTCTGAAAAATGAAAGTTGCAGCGCCATGGGAGCTGCACCGGATGACTTTGAATTTGTGGTCGGGGATGTATTGGAAGAATACCAGGAGGCCCAACCGGAATTCGCAGATATGCAGGCCCCCATTGACAAAGAAGGGGCTGAATTTTTCCTGAACCAGAATTCCAGAGAACCGGTGACAGAACCGGATGAGATGGTACCCTTATGGAAAATACTCCATCTGGTAGGCGCGGACTGGACGTATGGCAGCCGCGGATGGGGAGGCGAGAATTACTGCATGTTCCTGGCAGATGACGATGCCTGGAAAAAAACAACGGGGATAAGTGTGGATCAGGCCAATAAGCTCGGGTGTAAGACGTACCTCAACACCGAGTGAGGTCACGTTACCTTTTCAGTCCTGGCAGGAGTGAAAAAATACAACCTTGAGCATAATTTTGAAATTAAAAACATATATGAATATTATGCAAAATGGATCCGTGAAGGAAAATTAAAGGTCAATTCCGACTGGAATAAAGATCTTAAAATAAAATTTACCGTACAGGATCCTTGTCAAATCGTAAGAAAAAGTTATGGTGATCCCATTGCCGAAGACCTGCGCTTTGTCGTTAGATCTATTGTGGGGGAAGAAAATTTTATAGACATGCAACCCAATAGATCCAATAATTATTGTTGTGGCGGCGGCGGCGGTTTCCTTCAATCAGGATTTAAAGATGAACGCCTTGCCTATGGAAAAATAAAAGATGACCAGATTAAAGCCACCGGAGCTGACTATTGTATTGCCGGCTGTCATAATTGCCATGCCCAGATCCATGAACTGAGCGAACATTATGGCGGAAATTATCCTGTGGTTCACTTGTGGACATTGATTTGCCTGTCTTTGGGAATTTTAGGACCCAATGAACGGGAATATCTGGGTGATGACTTAAAAGAAGTAAACGTATTTCACCCTGAATCGGCCATGTAACCTTCATCCCCCAGGCTGGAGGATGCCCTTTCTTTTGCGAATGGTTCATTCTCCAGCTATCCCGATAGACCCATAAAACATCAGTCAAAGTTTCCTGATCAGAAAATAAATCCCTTTTCTACATTTTTTTATCCAAACACTTATTAAAAAATTAAATCCATTGACAACAAAGGGTTTCCAAAATTTTTACCTATATCATTAAATAATTTTTTTAAAAATATAAGAAAAAAAGTTGACAAATAGTAAACAAATATTTTATTGCAATTTATCCTTATTCTCAAATAAAGTGTCATGTTCAAGTAACCGTATAACAAAGAGGAGCTTAAAATGAAAAAAGATGGATCCCCCCACCCTCTCGTCCGGCAGGCAAAACTCTGGGGGAATCCCATTAATGAAGACACGACTGAAGCCGCAGACCTGTTTCTAAAGGATAAAACCTGCACTTATGTTGCCCTTGCCGCAAATGGGATGGGTGATATTTTCCATGC
>JAFCZY010000252.1 GCA_019314105.1 Deltaproteobacteria bacterium | reverse complement strand
GTGGTGTCGGAAAATGTACGGCTGCCGGCATGTTCGCAGCGGGGGTATCCGGTCTTGTTATGGACAGCCAGTTCCTTATGACAGATCAAGCTCCGGTATCCGATAATTTAAAAAAACTTTTGGTCATGGTGGATGAGAGTGATTCCACTGAGATCATCTATAATGGTCAGGACATTTATCGGGTGTTTGCAAAACTGGGGACTAAAATTGTTAAAGACCTGAAACTGCAGGCAATTGAATTGAGTGATGATCCCAATGGCAGACAAAAAATTTATACGTCCATCATGGATAATATGGCAGCTTTTGATAAAGAGAATACCCCGTTTATCCAGTCTCTTTTCTATCTGGGTCAGGACGGTGTATTTGCAAAGGATTTTGTAAAAGAATCGACAACCCTTCATGATGTTATTTCAAGTTTTTTCAAAACCATTGGCGAAAATTTAAATTTTATTGATGATAATGATCCAATAACGCCGGAATCCCCGTTTGCTAATGATCAGGGAACAAAATTTCCGTTGATCCAGGGGCCCATGGCGAATATTTCGGATAATTCTGATTTTGCAAATAAGGTCCTTGAACAGGGCGCTTTGCCGTTTTTTGCAGTGGGAAGTCTTCCTGAAGATCTGGCCGATGGTATGCTCAAGGATGGTGCCAAAAAAGTGGATGTTTTCGGTGCCGGACTGGTGGGCATGGAAGCGTTTAATCCTGCCGTAAAAAAACATTTGGAGATGGTTAAAAAATATAAGGTGCCGTATGCCCTTTTTGCTGGCGGTATTCCTTCCCAGGTAGTCGAACTTGAAAAGGCAGGAACCAAAACCTATCTTCACACGCCATCGGTATCCATGATGGAAAATGCCCTGAAAAACGGCTGCAAGCGGTTTATTTTTGAAGGTGGAGAAGCTGGCGGCCATGTGGGCACTCTTTCTTCCATGGTGTTGTGGGAAGATGCCATTGCCACTTTGATCAATAAAAATTACGATCTCACTGATGTATATCTGGTATTTGCCGGTGGTATTTCTACCTGCTTTGCGTCATTTTTTATTTCAGGACTTACTTCTTTTCTTGCGGCCAAAGGGGCGAAAATCGGTATCCAGGTGGGAACGGCTTACCTTTTTGCCGATGAAATTGTCGCCACCAAATGTATTAAATCTCAATATCAGGAAATTATTATCCGGGAAAATGAGACCATGGTGATCGGTAAAAATTTGGGGTTGGCATCCAGGACAGCACCCACCGAGTTTGCCAGAAGGATGATTAAAACTGAAGTTGAGATGATGAAGAACAAGGAAAGTCTTGATACGATAAAACGGTCCTTTGAAAAGAAAAATATCGGGTCTCTTCTCATCGGTGCAAAAGGGTTTATACCGGATTTTAAAAATCCCGGACCGGAGAATTACATCTGGTTTGATGATAAGGAACACAAGGAAAAAGGTAATTTTCTTGTGGGGGACAGCCTGGCTTTTTTTGATCGGTCCGTTACGATAAAAGAAATTCATGATAAATACTTTGAAGCCAAATCAACCCTTTATACCAATATTAATTTTCTTGAAATATTCTCAAGCCCGAAAAATAAAATTAATGATGAGATTGCTGTGGTGGGAATTGGTTGTACGCTGCCGGATGCTGATGATCCGGACCGCTTGTGGGAGAATATTTTAGATAAAAAATATTCTATCAGCGAGATGCCAGTATCAAGATTTGATCGGGATCTTTATTATGACCCGGATAAAAAAGCAGAAGATAAAACCTATACCCTTCTTGCCGGACATGTGGATCAGTTCGAGTTTGACTGGGAACGCTTCGGATATGCTGAAGGAAAGGAAAAAAAACTTTCCCGCAGTCAGAAAATGGTATTGCAGACTGCATACAAAGCCGTTGAAAATGCAGGGCTTCTGGGAGAGGATGATCATCTGATCTGCAAAGATCCCTCCAGAACCGCTGTTATTGTTGCCACCTGCCTTTCCAATGAACTGGGAAATGATCTTCAGCTCAAGTACTGGTATCCGGAACTGGTATCCATGATGGAGAAAACAGATGAGTATCAGGCCTTAACCGATGCAGAGAAAGAAGACGTTAAACAAACTTTAATGGAAGGTATTGAAGGGGAGAACAAAGGATATGATCCGGTTCATGGGATGCTTTTGAACATTGAAGCATCAAGGATTGCCCGTCATTTAGGTATCCGGGGCGCCAATTATGTTGTGGACGCTGCCTGTGCCTCTTCTGTCACTGCACTTGATGCTGCAACAGGCGAACTGTTGTCCGGTGAACACGATCAGGTCATTGTGGGTGGGGTAAATACCAACCTGACACCTGAAGCCTTTATCGGGTTTGCAAAAATGGGTACCTTGTCTGCTGCTGGATCATTTCCGTTTGATGAGCGGGCTGACGGGTTTATTCTGGGAGAAGGCTCGGTTGTTTTTGTATTAAAAAGAATGAAAGATGCCATCAGAGATAAGGACCATGTCTGGGGGATTATTAATTCTATTGGTTCAAGTTCTGACGGCAAGGGAAAGGCCATTGCCGCACCAAACCCGAAGGGACAGGTGCTAAGCGTTCATCGGTGTTTTGAAAATGTCCGGCCTGGTATCAGACCGGAAGATATCGGATTTATCGAAGCCCATGGGACTTCCACTACCATTGGTGATCAGGCAGAGCTGGAGACCTTGAATTCCATATATAAGAATGCCAATGCCGGTATCAGTTCCATAAAATCTCAGATTGGCCATCTTTTGGGATGTGCAGGGGCAGCAGGTCTTTTAAAGGCATTGCTAACGGTTAATAAAGGAATCCTTCCCCCCAATGGCCAATTTGAAACCCTTTCAAAAAATCATGATTTAAACGGATCTTCCCTGTTTATCGTAAAAGAGTCAAAAGAATGGAAATCTGATGGGAATGCATCCAGGAAGGCTGCAGTTTCTTCTTACGGGTTTGGTGGGATTAATTATCACACCCTGGTTGAGCAGATGACCGAGAATTATCAGGCAATTCCCCGGGATATTTTTATGGACCCGTCCTATGATTTTAATGATGACAGAATTGTGGTGGCAGGCCTTGGGGTTTTTCTTCCGGGTGCTAAAAATACAGAGGAGTTCTGGGAAAAACTTGAATCGGGCGAAAAACAATTATCCCCTATGCCGGCCGAGCATTTTAACAATGACGCTTATGCAAATCTTGATAAAAATTCTCATTACCGGCTTCCCAAAGTAAAGGTGGGGATTGTCAAAGACCATAAATTTAATAATTTGAAATATAGAATGCCCCCCATGATGGTCAAATCCATTGAACGAGGACAGATCTTCGGACTGGAGGCAGCCAGTGAGGCACTTGAAAGTTCGGGGCTCTTGAAACAATTGTCTGCCGGTAATAAGGTCGGCGTTATCCTGGGGACCATCTCAGGAGAACGGCAGAGTAAAAATATTATCAGGGTCAGAAAACAATTGATTGGTAATATCATTAAAAATTGTTCTAAAATTGATTCCGAAAAGCGTGATAGACTTTCGGAACAAGTTGTGGAAGCCATCCGGAATACGATTCCGGAGAACAATGAAGATACGACCCCCGGGCTTTTGTCCAATATTATTTCCGGCAGGATTACCAATTATTTCGGGTTGAACGGAGCAAATTACGTGATTGATGCATCCTGTGCATCTTCCTCTATTGCCATGAGAAATGCAGCCCGAAATTTAAAACACAAAGATCTTGATTTTGTTCTTGCCGGTGGTGTTGACTGCAA
>JAFCZY010000251.1 GCA_019314105.1 Deltaproteobacteria bacterium | reverse complement strand
AAAGGGCTCTATGAGTTTTTCCTTTATAACGGGCCATAAAACTCTTGTCATTTCATCTCCATCCAGCTCAACAAGTGGGGTTTTCATTTGTATCTTTGACATTTATTTATCCTTATAAATAATAATCTGACTTTTATTAAATCAGAGTTGTGTTTTAATCCTAAGATTACTTATCATTATTTCAAAATCATTTTCAAGGCTGATTTCATTATAATCATCACATAAGATCATTCCATTTACCATATTTTTCATGTATCTTAAGATTAAACTCGTTATCAGAGGGACTAAAATCAATAAAGGAGCATAAATAACATGAATCAGGTTATTAATTTATTGAAAAATCATCGTTCAATTCGGAAGTTTAAACCGGAACCCGTCAGCAATGAAAAGGTGCATGCTATTATTGAGGCGGCCGGCTGGGCGTCCACATCAAATTTCATTCAGGCCTATACGGTTATCCGTGTGAAAAACAAGGAAACACGAAAACAGATTGCTGAACTTGCAGGCCCCCAGCCCTGGGTAGAAACAAGTCCGCTGTTCCTTGTGTTCTGTGCTGACTTAAAGAGATCTCAAAGCGCCTGTAGTTATGAAAACGAAAAAATGGTCTCAGGTTTTACTGAACAATTTATCATCGCCACGGTAGATGTATCCCTTGCCGCCCAAAATGCCATGATTGCTGCGGAATCGCTGGGCCTTGGCGGTGTTTTTATTGGCGGTATCCGAAATAACCCTGAAAAAGTCTGTAACCTTCTGAAAATTCCTGATCATGTTTATCCGGTTTTCGGGATGTGTCTTGGATATCCGGATGAAAAACAGGAACAGAAACCAAGGCTGCCGATCAATATGGTCCTGAAGGAGGAGTATTATCAAGAGGATAATATGGATTTGAAAAAGTACAATGAAATCTGTAGTGATTATTATCAAAATCGTTCCAGCGCTTCCAGAGAGGATACATGGACAGGTCAGATATCAATCATGATGAGCAAACCCGCACGTCCTCACATGAAAGCATTCCTGGAGAAAAGAGGCTTTGAGTTTAAATAAAACACCGAATGGAACAGGTTATAAGACTTACTTTTTATGCCACGACCCATCCGGATTTTGGAAGAATTCTCCCGGTTTTGCCCTTTCAGCCTTTCGCTTGGCCTGTACTTTTTCAACGACTTCCAGCGAGGTGTTCTGCTGTTTTGCAAAATGGGTGTAAATCATTTTTCTATCTTTATTATCGGCTGCGATAACCCCTTCCTGGGCTCTTGTGTCAGTGATAAATCCAAGATAGCCTTTGTTGTCTTCTCCAATAATACCTTTTGCTTTTAAATCGGCAATCACGGGGAGCCGCTGTTTCATTCTTTCTTTAATTCCAGCGGCAAGAGCAAGTTGGGATGAAACAACCAGACACACGATTATCAAAATATGCAGTTTAAAAATATTGCGTATAGTCATACTTCCTCCTATTCTTTTATTTTGTCTTCAGCGGCTTCAAGATCATCAAAAAAGTCATCAAGGGCTTTTTCAACCCTGATATTTACATCAATGGTGATATGGATCGGTTTTATTTCAACAGGCTTTACTTCAACTTGGTGGCTGGACTGGCAGCCTGCAAAAACAAAAAGGATAAGGAACAAACCGATGAAGAATAAATTTCTGATCATACGCTCTCCTTTATTAATTTAAGATTGATTTTATTTTATTACCAAATTTCATCACTTCATTAAAGGGAAGTTTTAAATTTACATCAAGTTTTATTCCCTGAAAGTGTGATCCCGGGCTTGACGTATTCACCCTGATAAACCCTCCCAATTCTTTTCGATATTCAAAGGGCAGGATTTTCGACGGTTTTCCATCAAGCTCCATATTCACATAGAGGGTATCTTCAAAGGTGTGGAATACTAATTTTGCCCATTTGTATTCAAAATCCTTTAACGCTTCCTGGGCAAGGTCGAGTTGTGCAAACTGTGGATTATCCATTGGGATCCCTGAGGTTATCATATCTGAGTTTTTAATAATAATTTTTCCACCGCTGCCCGGGGTTGAAAATAAGAATCCATTGTCAAATGAGATGTTGCCATCAGAATAAAGAACAGGAATCCGGCCGTTCAATGTGCCAGTTCCTTCAGCCTGGAAAGCCCCTGTTTGTTTTAAAAGTTGTGCCAGTTCCAACCGATCGCAATAGAGGTTCAGAGAATATGTATTATTGTTCTGGGGAAATCGGATGGATTCCGTTGAAACAAGTCCGTTGCACCACTTAAACCGTATATTTTCAACAAGAAGGGACCTGGCATCTGCTATGCTGAATCGAACTTTTGCTTCATTTATTTTGATTTTATTCATTTCAATTGAATCAATGGTCAACATCTGCCCCGGGACACTTTCCAGCACCAGCAGATCATTAAAATCGACTGTGGTGTTGATCCCGGATGCAGTGAAATTCATATCCGGCATTAAGATTTCTCCATCATTTATCTTAACCTGCAGGGAAGTACGAAGCCCTTTTTCAAACCCGACGATTGATTTAAACCGGGCTTTCAAACCCGGCAGTGTTTTAAAATTTGCTCCCCCGATGACCTGAAATTCTTTTGAACCTGTTTGAAGAATTTTACCACTTGTGCTGAAGTTATATTGATTATTGTATGAAATGTTTGGGACAGAATACTTTCCCCATATTTTACTTTCGGTATTCGGATAAGAAATCGGGATTTCAATGTTAATGCCGGCAGCTTTTGTCTTAAGTTTCGAGGATATTATTTTTCCATCAGATGCTTTTAATGTCATACCAAGAGACGGCTTGTTATTTTTGTCTATACAGAACCACCCTGAAACACCTAAAAGAGGAAAAGATGTCGTCATTAAGTCTGATTTTATACTGACGTCATTTGCAGTTAATGCCCATTTTGAGTTCAATCCTTTCCTGTTGAAGTGAGCATTAAATGTTACCGGCTGCAGTGAATGAAATATGCCAAAGGTACCTCTGGCGCTTATCTTCTGCGGGTCAATCAAAAGAGTTGTGGACAAATCTTTAATGGCTGCACCAACAGGCTGAACAAACCCGACTTGAGAAATAGTTAGGTTCCATTTTTTTTGAGGTGAGGATGTTTTCAGAATAAAATCAACCGGTCCTTTTAATTGAACCTTTTGAGTTATTTTTGAAACAAACGGGGCAATATGCCCTAAATCAAAGGATTTTCCTTCAATTTTTAAGAACTCTATCCCCTTCTTTACGTCATAAGTGACAAAGGTGCTGATTTTTTCTCCAAAAGGATACACCAGAATCCGGGCGGCTATTTTCCCATCCTTTAAACTGATGGTAGATAACACATCAAAAGGAATTAAAAATTCATCATCCAATGTATGTAAAATTATCTTACCATTCTGCAAGACAACTTTTTCAGGTAAAAAAGACAGATCAGACAAATCAGGTTGTCCGGTTTGATCTTTTGATGTCCTGAGAAACTCCAACCCTTGAATTCTAATTTGGTTATTTTCATCAAGACTCGCATGAACACTTAATCCTGACAGGGTCACCTTATTAAGATGAATGGCTGGCAAGTTTTTAATATCATAATCGATATTTATCGAATCAATTGAAATCCCCTTGCCGACATGAGACTTTTACCACTTTTCCCGCATTATTTCCGACCACTTTTCTTGATATCTATCAGCATAAAACACCCTTACCCTCTCTGTCCGCAACACTAAAAAATACGAGACCAACTATCATAAACAGTAGAACTAAAACCACCTGTGCTGCAAATATTGTCTTTGGAGGTTTTGCATGCACTTTTTGGGTCATGGTTTTATCCTTTTTTTATTTTTTTTCTAATTTATGTCTTGGTGCGAAAAAAAAATAGGCGGGCACGCCAATACCAGGAACCAGAAAAATGACGCACAGCCATATAAGCTCATAAAGATTCTTTTTAAATTTACTTCTGATAATGTCGATAAGCGCCACGATCCACAGTACTACATAAATAAAAACCCCTATCTCATATGTGCCCACGACTATCTCCTCATATTCCTAAATACGACTTTAGGATCGTTATCCGAATGCTTACGCTTAACGAATGTAACTTTTTGGGTTACATTTTTATCTCGCAAGCTAATACTACCAAAAAATGCATTTTTTTGTCATTTTAACCCAATCGTTTTGATTATTCATCTGCCGGTTTCGGTGCTGGAACATCAGGGAGATCATCCCCACCACAGTCCTTTAAGCATTTGCTCAGACATTTCAATTCATCCTGGCTTTGACATAAACTGTCGTCACCACAACAACTGGAATAACAATCGTCTCGGCTTTTATTTAAAATCTTCAATCATTATTGTTCAAAAACGGATTTTTAGCAAATAGTACTTGAGAGTATCAGTAATCAGAGCCTTGGCATTGGAGATGCCACCCATGGTAATACCGATTGGCCTGAATCACTTATAATCGTTTTTAAGCAATCAACTATCCGTCTTTGCTAATTCTTCTTTAAGCATTTTGTATAGTTTCACCGTGGCCTCCACCACATCTTTCTGTTTCATCCCTTGTCCCGGCGCTCTCATTGTCGCTAGATTGGAAGCTGCCAAAAGAATTATCGATTCGCTGTCTGTTAAGTTCATAAATACCTCCTATAAAATTTTTGAATGTGGTACTTTTGTAGTCGTCAAAAAACAAATAACAACCAAAGGATCACATTCAATGCATCCATCTCTTATGTACCCAATTATCATAATGCTTTTG
>JAFCZY010000250.1 GCA_019314105.1 Deltaproteobacteria bacterium | reverse complement strand
CCGGAAGAAACCAACGAACGGTTCAAGCTCATGATCGCAAATGGTCAAAATGGCCTGAACGTGGCCTTTGACCTGCCCACTCAGATGGGCTATGACTCGGATCATCCCCTGGCGGAAGGTGAAGTCGGGCGGGTGGGCATGGCCATTGACTCACTTAAGGATTTTGAAACCGCTTTTGCAGGGATTCCTCTGGACCGGATCGGGTCCGGATTGACCATCAATGCCGTTGCCACCATTATGATGGCTATGTATCAGGCGGTTGCAGAAAAATTCGGATATTCCAAAAATCAGATTTCTACCACTCCCCAAAATGATATTTTAAAAGAAATGATCGGTCGGGGTGCCTGGATTTTTCCTGTTGAGCATGGGGTTCGACTTGTCGGAGACAGCATTGAATATGCAGTAAAAGAATTACCCAAATCCAACCCAGTGAGCCTGTGCGGATACCATATTCGTGAATCCGGGGCCACACCGGCTCAGGAAATTGCTTATGCTTTCGAAATTGCCAAAGCTTACATCGATAATGTGGTGCAAAGAGGGATACACCCGGAAGATTTTGTAGGGCGCTTTTCCTTTAACTTTAATGTGTACGGCAATCTATGGGAACAGATTGCCAAGTTCAGAGCCGCCAGAAAACTCTGGGCAAAAATGCTGAAAAATGAATATGGCGTTACAGAAAAGAAAAAACTGTTTTTAAGAGGACTGTTTGGTGGTGGCGGTTCCGGCCTTACCAAGGAACAGCCGGAAAACAATATCATGAGAGGCGCCTATTATGCGCTTGGCGCTGCCCTTTCCGGTGCCCAGACCATAGCCCTTTGTTCCTTTGATGAAGCCTATACCATCCCTACCCCGCGCTCTGCATTGCTCTCGCTTCGAACCCTTGAAATGCTCATGGATGAAGTAGGGATGCGAGATACGGTTGATCCTCTTGCAGGATCTTATTTTATTGAAACGCTCACCCTTGAGATGGAAGAAAAAATCCTTGAAGAGATGAAAGAAGTTCAAAAAATGGGCGGCATGGTCAACTGCATATCAAACGGTATGATCCAAAGAAAGGTGTCCAGTCAGGCTTATGAATATGAAAAAGGGCTCCAGTCCGGTGAGTATAAAAAAGTCGGCCTCACTCCCGGAAAAACAGATAATGAAGCAGAACAAACCGACGCTGGCGCTGTGGAACTCCATGAATATAACGAAGAATGGGCAAAAAAATCCAAAGCCAATTTAAAGAAACTTCGATCAAGCCGTAATGACAAGGATGTGACGGATAGCCTTAAAGCGCTTGAAAAAGCAGCCAGAGGCAGTGATAATGTCATGCCCTATCTGGTGAAATGCTGTCATGCCTATGCCACGGTCGGAGAAATGGCAGGTGTATTCAGAGATACTTTTGGAGAATGGAACGAGCCGGATTTTTACTAAAAAAAGGAGGTGCTATTTGGAGCAAGTGACTTACCGTCTGGGCTGTGACATTGGCGGCACTTTTACTGATTTTGTCCTGGTAAATAATATCACAGGGAAATTTTATACCAATAAATGTCTAACCACGCCTTCTGATCCGTCGGATGCGATTGAACAGGGCATCAGAGAACTGGCCCAAATCCTGCCCGGGTTTATGGACACTGTTGAAGAAATCATTCACGGAACCACTCTGGTTATCAATGCCATTATTGAAAGAAAAGGCGCCAAAACAGGCTTAATCACTACAAAAGGGTTCAGGGATGTTCTGGAACTGGGCAGAGAAAAACGCTACGATGCCTATGATATTTTCAGCGAATACCCGGAACCAATAGTTCCCAGAGCAGATAGAGCAGAAATAGATGAACGGCTGACCTTTGACGGCAGAGTACTCAAGGACGTGGAAGAACAAGAAGTTTTGGATGTCCTTGAAAAATTTAAAAAGGATGGGATAGAATCCATTGCTGTCTGCTTTATCAATTCCTATGAAAACTCAGTAAATGAAAAAAAAATAAAAGAAATCATTGAAAAAGAGGCACCGGAACTATTTTTATCCACATCATTTGAAGTCCTGCCTGAAATCAAGGAATATGAGCGAACCTGTACCACCGCTGTCAATGCCTATGTAAAACCCATCACTTACTGGTATTTAAACAAACTGGTAGAAAGACTTGGCACCATCGGGTTTAATGGTAAATTTTTTATCATGCTGTCCTCGGGCGGAATCACGTCTATTGAAACGGCAAAAGATTTCCCTGTCAGGATCATTGAATCAGGCCCGACTGCCGCTGTTATTGCTTCCCAGCATTATGGTCAGATGTTTAATATTAAAGACATGTTCTGTTTTGATATGGGGGGAACCACAGCAAAATCATGCCTGATTCAGGATGGTCACGCAGGCCTGGTTTCCACCTTTGAGGTGGGACGTGTACAGAGATTTCAAAAAGGCAGCGGTCTTCCCATCCAGGTACCGGTTGTGGATTTGATGGAAATTGGGGCGGGCGGGGGAAGTATTGCCAAAATCAGCAACCTTGGCCTTTTACAGGTTGGCCCTGAAAGCGCTGGGGCTGATCCCGGACCTGCATGTTACAAACAGGGTGGAGATAATCCCACTGTAACGGATGCAGATCTTGTCCTGGGATATCTTGATCCTGATTTTTTCCTAGGCGGTACCATGGCGCTTGATATAGAACTTTCCAAAAAAGCCATAGAAGAGAAAATTGCCAAACCATTGGGCACAACAATGGTAAAAGCCGCTTTCGGCATCCATGATCTGATCAACGAGACCATGGCATCGGCCGCCAAAACCCATATTGCGGAAAAAGGCGGTAATCCCAATATCGTTACCGTATCCGCCTTTGGTGGTGCGGGCCCTGTTCATACCTACGGACTTGCTAAAAAAATCGGCGCGCATGCTATCTTAGTACCTCCTCTTGCAGGAGTAGGGTCTGCTCTTGGTTTTTTTACAGCTCCGGTTGCATTTGATCTTTCAAGAAGCCATAGAAAAGTACTTGATGAAGCAGATTTTAAAACAATTGAACTGCTTTTTAATGAGCTTGAGCAGGAGAGTGCAAAAATTTTAGAAGGCGCGCAAAGCGGTGATGAAGTCATTTTTGAAAGAACTCTTTTAATGCGGTTTGTGGGTCAGGGTGCTGAGATTGATCTTTCCATTGAAATGAAAGACTTTACAAAATTTTCAAAAAATGAAATCCGAACCATGTTTGATGAACAATATAAACGGCTTTACGGCAGAACTTCTGTTGAATCACCTGTGGAATTTGTAACGTTCAAGGTTCGGGCAAGCCTTCCTAAAAAACCGTTTTCAATTTCAAAACTATCAACAAAAAACTGTGATCTTCAGACCTGTATCAAGGGTGAACGCCAGGCATTTTCAATAATAAAAAAGGAGTATCTCCCTTTTACAGTTTATGACCGGTCCAAACTATTTGCCAATGCTGAGTTTAACGGACCTGCTATTATTGAGGAGCGTGAATCCACCATTGTAATGGGGGAGGATGCCAAAGCCCGGGTTGATGACTATGGCTTTATTTGGATTCAGATTGGGGAGGATAACTAATGAATAAGAATAAAAGCAAATTTGATCCAATTACCCTGGAAATTCTTTGGAAGAGGTTAGTTTCCATTGTAGATGAATCTGATGCATCTGTCATCAGAACATCCTTTTCAAGCCTTTTAAGAGATGCCCACGATTACACCTGCATGTTTACAGACAGCCGGGGCCAGGAACTTGTACAGGGGACATTGTGTACACCGGGCCAGGCAGGTGCTATGG
>JAFCZY010000249.1 GCA_019314105.1 Deltaproteobacteria bacterium | reverse complement strand
GGGCCGATATTTCCGATACAGGCTGCAACCGCACCAAAAGCGGTCATCATATCAACCCCCATACCGGCAAGAAGAAGGCTTGATACAATAAAAAGACCGATATAAAGGGCCAAAAATCCCATGATGCTTCGTAGAACGTCATCCGGGATAACCGTATTGTTTATTTTTACATGACTGATGCTTCGCGGATGAACTATTTTAAACAATTCTCGATAGCAATATTTATAGCAGGAAATAATTCTGGCACATTTCATCCCCCCACCGGTAGACCCTGCAGAGGCACCGATAAACATGCAGACAAACAGAATCACCTGGCTTAAGCCCGGGAATTTTTCATAATCAGCCGTTGCAAATCCGGTCGTTGTCAGGATTGAGGTCACCTGAAAACTGGCAAACCTGAAGGCATCTTTAAGGGAAGTATATACAGACCCATATATGTCCCATGTCATGACAAGGGTTAACACAAGAACCAATCCAAGAAAAAATCGGCATTCCGTGTCTTCCCAGAAGGCAAGTGTTCTGCCGCGAAGCATCTGGTAATGAAGAGAAAAATTAATCCCGGCCAGGATCATGAATAGAATAATAACATAATCAAAATAGGCACTGTTATAATGGGCAATGGAAGCATTTTTGGGAGAAAAACCACCGGTTGGCATGGTGGTAAACGCATGACAGGCCGCTTCAAACAACGGCATGCCGCCACCCAGTAAAAAAATGATTTCAAGCAGGGTGAAAACCGCATATACACCCCATAAAATTTTTGCTGAGTCACTCAGCCTGGGAGAAAGTTTGTCCGGTACAGGACTGGGAACTTCCGCCTTATACAACTGGATACCGCCAACGCCTAAAAACGGCAGTATGGCAAGGGATAGGACAATAATCCCCATGCCGCCCAACCATTGAATAAAGCTTCTCCAGAAAAGAAGGCTTTTGGTCAGCCCTTCAATATGTATCATTACAGATGACCCGGTTGTTGTAAACCCTGAAACCGATTCAAAAAAGGCATCGGTAAAACTCGTGAATTCAGGGCTTAAATAAAAGGGCAGGGCACCAAAAAGGCCAATGCCGGTCCAGGCTAATGCAACCGTCGTCATCCCTTCTTTCTGGCTGATATAATCATCGCCGTCTTGTTTTTTTGACAGAATGATCAGGATGAGTCCTGCCACCATGGTGATGACGATGGAGCGAATAAAGCTGTCTCTGGAAAGGTCACCATAATGGAGACTGACAAGCAACGGTGCCACCATGGAAAGCCCTAGAAAAAATAAAAGGATGCCGATAATACGTGCGATAAATTGCCAGCGCATTAAAAGAAATCCAGTTTAACGGTCAACAGTTTTTCAAGTTTTTTGACGGCATGTTTGACAGCAAACAGGATGATTCGGTCCCCCGGTTTGACAATACTGTCACCTGATGGAATCATGACTTGACCGTTTCTGATAATGCAGACAAGAATCGCACCTTTGGGAAAGGAAAGTTTTTTTAATGGGTTGCCGGTAATGTCGGATGTCTCAAGGGCAATGGCTTCAATGAATTCTCCTTTCTCACCCAGGATGGAAATGTCAGACAAGACCTTGCCTTTCCTGACTTCCTGCAGAATAGAGCTGACCGCTGAAAGCCGCGGGCTGACAATTTTGTCAATACCAATGGTGGCAAGCAGGGGAAAATAATTTGATTTCCCGATTCGGGTAATTGTATTATGAACCCCTAAATTTTTTGCCAGGAGAGAAACAAGAATATTAGTTTCATCATCATCAGTAACGGAAACAACAACGTCACTTTGGCCGATATTCTCTTCAAGAAAAAGTTTTTGATCAGATCCGTCCCCATGGAGAATAACGGTTTTATCCATTTGTTCAGACAGGTAATGACACCGGTCAATATCAGCGTCAACAATTTTTGTTTTGATGGAGTCTTTTTCAAGTATTTTAGCCAGCCGTTCACCGATTCGCCCGCCACCGATAATAAAAACTCTTTGGACAGGCACAATTTCCTTGCCGAAAAGCCCCAGCATTTTTTTTAGTTTTTTAGTTTCACTTACAAAATAGATTAAATCCCCGGGTTCAACCGTGTTGCTTCCTCTTGGGACAATAATGTCATCATTTCTGATGATGGCGGCAATCAACGGGCGGTCTTCACCGAACTTGGAAGAAAAATCAACAAGTTTCATCCCTGCCATGGGAGAATGTCTGTCAAGCTGGATAGCTACATATTTTACCTGACCGTCAGCAAAATCTCCGACATCAACAGCGCCCGGAACATCCATCAGTCTTTTGATGGTATTTACCACCTCAATTTCAGGGTTGATCACTGCATCAATATGGGGATTTTCTTTTTTTAACCGGTTATGATATGGATTAAAATCAGAATTTCTGATTCGGGCAAATTTTTTGGTTGTGGGGGATATCAAGTCGGTTATCAGACAGGCCACAAGATTTGTTTCATCGCTGTCTGTTACTGCTAGAAGGATATCGGTCTCTTTAATGCCCGCATCAATCAGAACTCTGGGGTTGCTGCCGGATGCCGTAACAACCTGTATATCAAGGTTCTCGGAAAGACGTCGAATGGCATTCGGATCCTTGTCAATAACGACAACCTGCTTGTTTTCAGAAGCAAGCCGACTGGCAATGTTGTATCCGACTTCTCCGGCACCCACAATAATAATTTTCAAATGTTATCTCCTGTCCTTCAACAATAAAGATTTGAAAGGTAACTTACTAAATCAGGAAAAGGCTGTCAATAATACGAGAAAATATTACGGTGTTATCTGCTTATGGAAGGGTAAAAACTAAAAAATAAAATCAATATATATATTGCCAAAATTATTAAAAAGGTTGATTATATAATCGATCCAATGGTAGAAGGAAATGTACAAATTATGAAGGATAAAAACAACTTAACGGGGAAAATTATGAGTACTTATACGAATGAAGTTTTGGATATGCTTAAGGGAAAGTATCCCTGGGAAAAGGAATACATTCAATCCGTATCAGAAGTATTTAAATCCATTGCACCGGTTCTGGATTCTAACCTGGAGTATCAAAACTATCGGATACTGGAACAACTGGTCGAACCGGACCGGTCCATCAGCTTCAGGGTGCCGTGGAAAGACGATCAGGGTCGGGTTCAGATTAATACCGGTCATCGCGTTCAATTTAATAATGTGCTGGGCCCCTATAAAGGCGGACTTCGATTCCATGCCTCGGTTACCTTGAGCATTATCAAGTGTCTTGGGTTTGAGCAGATTTTTAAAAACGCATTGACCGGCCTGCGTATCGGTGGCGGGAAAGGTGGATCTGATTTTAACCCCCGGGGCAAGTCAGACAATGAAATAATGAATTTCTGTCAAAGTTTCATGCTGGAATTGTCACGGCATATCGGCGCAACCATTGACGTACCGGCCGGTGATATTGGCGTGGGAACACGGGAAATCGGATATCTTTTCGGCATGTACCGCAGGATAACCAAGTCTTTTGAAGGCGTTTTGACAGGCAAAGGCAGTACATGGGGAGGAAGCTATTTAAGGCCAGAGGCTACAGGATATGGCATCGTTTATTTTGCTGAAGAAATGCTGAAGAATTTTAACGACAATATAGACGGTAAGGTAGTGACGGTTTCCGGGTTTGGAAATGTCGCCTGGGGAGTTGTTAAAAAGGTCAATGAGCTGGGTGGTAAGGTTGTCACCCTTTCCGGGCCGGATGGATTCATCCATGATCCTGATGGGGTGACCGGTGAAAAAGTCGATTATATGCTGAAA
>JAFCZY010000248.1 GCA_019314105.1 Deltaproteobacteria bacterium | reverse complement strand
TAAACAAATCTACTGTCCCTGTCGGCACGGCGGACAAAGTACGAAAAGCAATTCAAGCTGAACTGAATAAAAGAGGGAAAGAAATAGAATTTGATGTGGTCAGCAATCCTGAGTTTTTAAAAGAAGGGGCAGCAGTTAAAGATTTTTTAAAGCCTGACAGAATTGTGGTCGGCACCGATTCTCCACGGGCTGCCAAGATCATCAGACGCTTATACGCCCCTTTTTCCAGAAATCGGGACAAGCTTATTCTCATGAATGTCCGGGATGCTGAGATGACCAAATATGCCGCCAATTCCATGCTGGCCACCAAAATATCCTTTATGAATGAAATCGCCAATATCTGTGAGCGGCTGGGAGTGGATGTTGAAAATGTCAGAAAAGGAATCGGAGCAGATACCCGGATCGGATATTCCTTTATTTACCCGGGGTGTGGATATGGAGGGTCTTGTTTCCCAAAGGATGTCAGGGCCTTGATACGATCCAGCCGGGAAGTGGGGTTTGAACCGGGGCTTTTAGATGCAGTTGAAAATCGAAATATGAAACAGAAGTTGGTATTGATGGAAAAAATAAATACCCGTTTCTCCGGTGACTTGACCGATAAGGTGTTTGGTATCTGGGGAATGTCCTTTAAGCCCGGCACCGATGATATGAGAGAATCCGCTGCCAGTGTTCTGATTGAAGAATTAATAAAAGCAGGCGCCTGCGTCAGAGCCTATGATCCGGTGGCACTGAATCAAGCAAAAAAAGAATTTCCCGAGAAATGGATTTCAGAAGGGCGGCTTATGTTTGCAGACAATCAATATCATGCGGTTGAAGGTGCCGATGCCATGGTGCTGTTAACGGAATGGAAAGCCTTCCGCCAGCCTGATTTTAAAGCCCTGTCAGATCTTTTAAACCATAAAATTATTTTTGACGGCAGAAACCAGTATGACCCTGAGGAAATGATAGAAAAAGAGTTTGAATATCATGGTATCGGACGGGAAATTTCCGGAATTTATAGGAAAAGTTCTTGACAATAGGAAAATTTCTTGACAAATTGATATTACTCAAATAATTTATTGCGTGGTGGTTGTGTTAGCGGTTCAGTTTTTAAGGATGGCGTGAACTGTAAAATGGAAACAAAAATGAAAAAAGAGAAAAACGGTTTTATACCTATTGAGTCCAATACACTTAAAAAAATCGAGTTGAACAAACTAAAGGAAATCCGGGTCGGTCAGGGGCTCACCATAACGGCCCTTTCTAAATCCGCCGACGTAAGCACAAAGGTGATCAGCCAGACGGAAAGGATGTTGATAGATCCAACCCTTGTGACGAAAAATAAAATTGTAAAAGGGTTGAATGCTTTAAGGTCAACACATGAAAAATTATTGGCCTATAAAGACGTTTTTCCTGATTTTTAATGACCCGCTCAGACGGAAAATCTGATATTTAAAATATCCCTGTCTTCCACAAGATAGTCCTTGCCTTCCACATAAATCTTTCCAGCCTTTTTAAGTTCGGCTTCGTTGCCGGCATCCATGAGCTCATCATATTTGAATACTTCTGCACGGATAAAGCCTCTTTCAAGATCAGAATGAATCACGCCGGCAGCTTGCGGTGCTTTTGCGCCTTCTCTGACCAGCCACTGACGAACTTCATCCTTACCCACCGTAAAAAAAGAAATTAAATTTAAAGATTTTAAACAGAGTTTTGTCAATTTCTCAAGAGCGGTTTGCGTTATGCCGAGATCTTCTAAAAATTCATCTTTTTCTTCCTGGGTATCCAGCAGGGCAATTTCTGCCTCAACCTTTGCAGATACCAGCATGAATTCTATTTCCTGAATTTCACAACTGTGTTTAAATGTTGATAAAAGTGTCTCATTTTCAAGGTCATCTTCAGATACATTAACGGCAATGACCAGTTTTTTTCTTGTAATAAAGGGATAACTTCTGATCATTTTTTCTTCATCATCCGTCAATTCAATTAATCTTAACGGTTTTTCCGCTTCAAGAAAATCTTTTAACCGGTTCATCAGAACAAGTTCTTTTTGCTGATCTTCATCTTTTATCTTTTTCACCATGGCCTCAAGACGTTCGATTCGTTTTTCAACAAACATCTGGTCATGCATGATCAACTCGGAATTGACCATCTCAAAATCTCTTACCGCATCCACTGACCCTTCGGCATGATAAATGGCATCGTCTTCAAAGGCGCGGACTACATGGCAAATGGCATCCATGTCTGCAATATCCTTAAAAATATCACCCTTGGAAATGGTTTCAGCTTCCATTTTAGGCAATAATACAAGGTCAATTCTTGCTCTTACATTTTTTTTAGGGTCATACATTCCCACAAGTTTATCGAATCTTGAATCAAGAATATCTGCCGCACCGGGAACGGGTTTAAATGCTTTGGACGGTTCTTTAATCTCATTTCCTGTTAAAATCTGAAACAATGTTTTTTTACCTGTCTGAGGCAGGCCGATAATTCCAACCTTCATGAATTAATTGTATCCTTATTTAAATTAAAATTTTACATCACAGGAAAAATAATATATCAAATTTATAAACAATTAAACAGTACAAATAAAGGAGATGCTGTGCCGGATAATATTTACACCCCGCCCTTTCTTTTTGGAAACGGCCACCTTCAAACTATCTTTCCCGTAATTTTCAGAAAAGTGGATTCTGTTTGCTACAAAAGAGAACGGATCACCACAATTGATGATGATTTTCTTGATATCGACTGGTCAACACATCATAATGACCGGCTTGCCATTATCTCCCACGGGCTTGAAGGCAATACCGGCAGAGCTTATGTCAAAGGCATGGTAAAAGCGGTCAACACCGGGGGATGGGATGCTCTGGCATGGAATTACAGATCCTGCAGCGGTGAACCCAATCGCCTGCTTCGATCCTATCACAACGGGGTAACGGATGATTTGTCTCAAGTGATCCATCATGCCAGGCACCACTATCTGTATAAAGAAATTGCGCTGATCGGATTCAGCCTTGGCGGGAACCTGACCCTTTTGTACCTGGGGAGGGAAACGCCTGACCCCATTGTCCAAAAAGCTGTTGTATTTTCTGTCCCCTGTGATTTAAAAGCCAGCTCAGAAAGTTTAGCAAAGTCTGTGAACAAAATTTATATGAAACGATTCCTGAGAATGCTGCATCAGAAGATCAAGGCAAAAATGGACCTCCTGCCGGGACTGATCGATGATAAAGGGTATGATAAAATCAAAGATTTTAAGGCCTTTGACGACAGATATACTGCCCCGATTCACGGGTTTAAAAATGCCTGTGACTATTGGGAAAAATGTTCCAGCAAACCATTTATTCCCGATATCACAGTTCCGACACTCATCATCAATGCGGTCAATGATCCGTTTTTACCCGACGCCTGCTTCCCTGTCAAAGAGGCTGGATCCAACAAACATGTAACACTCAGCATGCCGGAATCAGGCGGGCATGTGGGATTTGTCTCCTTTAACAGGGAAAACTTATACTGGTCGGAACAACAGGCGGTCACATTCTTAAACAGCACTGATCCCTCCCGATCTTTAAAAGAACATGCGGGTTAAGGCAATTTGATCTGTTGTTTTTCCACATCTTCATGCGGACGGTATAAAATGACTACGTGCCCTATCATGCCAGCAATATGGGATCGGGTTGCTGTTGCAATCTCTTTTGTTAAATTTTTTTTCTGATCTTTTTCTTTATAATCATTGAATTTCACCTTGATCAGCTCACTGGCCTCAAGCGCCTGATCGATCTCTCCA
>JAFCZY010000247.1 GCA_019314105.1 Deltaproteobacteria bacterium | reverse complement strand
TCAAGCAGGTTGGGATCGTAAATAGCAGCTCCCACACTCATGGCAATAATAAATCCAATGGATTGAAACCGCATTAAGACTTCCAGCACTCTGCCCCACTGCCCCGGGTCGCCTCTGGCTGCCAAAGAATCATAGGCAATGGCTTCATCCGCCCCGCTGGCGGCAGCCTCTGCAAGGCCACTTAACACACGATTGACCAGAAAAACAATAAAAATAATATTAGGGTCGGCTTTGGGAACAAAACTGATGATGCCGATCTCAATTATCATGATGGATGTGGCAAAAACCAGCAGCCGTTTCCTCCCGATAATATCGGCCAAGGCGCCGGAAGGAACTTCGGCAAGGACAATGGTGGCAGCCCAGACAGCATTAAGGATGGAAAATTGAGCCACGGTCAAACCAAAATCAAGGAACAGGATGGTAAAGACCGGGTAGTAGAATCTTGAATTAAAAAAGACCTTAAAGGCAATAAATAGACGAATATTGGGAATGGAAAATGTCGGTGTCAATGGAGGCCTATTCTTTGGGTATCAGGGTTTTCAAAACATCTTCTTTGCCAATAATGCCCAGAAGTCTTTTACCGTCCACCACGGGGATGGTGTGAAAATGTTTTTCCACCATAAGGCTTGCAATTTCAGATACAGGAGTATCCGCCGTTACGGTAACCGGTTTTTTGACCATGGCCTGTTCAACGGTTATAGCTGATAGTTTTTTGAAACTGTCTTCCATTTTTTTGGAGGATGACAAAGGAATAATGCTGTCAAGAATGGTGAAAATAGGAGGGATGGGCATTTCTTTCTGCTGAAAGATCAAGTCGCTCTGGCAGAGGATGCCCACCAGTTCTTCTTTATCATTTATGACTGGAACACCATTGATATGATTGTCTAAAAGTATTTTCACTGCCCTGGATATTTCTGTATCCGGGGTGACATTGATAATATTGGTTTCCATGATATCTATGGCTTTAATCATGATCTTCTCCTTATGAATGAACGGATGTTATAAATTGTTTCGTTCACTGGCAATGCCATCTTTATTTATCATACACGAATGATAGTGTCAGGTAAAGCATCTGAGCTTTAAATTTTTGGTTTAATGGGAGTGTGCATGCCCTGCCTGCTGCCTGAAATTTGATACCATATTAAAGGTGATGAGTCCGGCGAGTATGATGGCAGCAATCAATTGGATACTCTCGGGAAAAAGTTCAGAAGCCTGCCCCACAACCGCGCTTGCCTGCACACCTGATATGTCATATACAAAGTCAACAAAAAAGCCCATGGCAATAGCGCATAAAGAAATCATGGACAGATAGATGACAAGTGCCCGTGTATTGAAGATGTTTTTGACAATGTTGATGGTTGCCGCATTGGTTGCAGGGCCGGCCAGTAAGAATACCAGCGCTGCACCCGGGTTCAGGCCCTTGAGTATCAAGGCAGCGGCAATGGGTGTGGAAGAGGTGGCGCAGACATACATGGGAATACCTGTTATCAGCATGACCAGCATGGATAAAAATCGGTGATCATTGGCCCAGAGCGTCAGATCATCCGGGAAAAAGAAGGTAATGATACCGGCAATGAAGATACCGATGATAAAGGGTTTTGCAATATCGGTCAACAATTCTCCATAAGCATATTTAAGTCCGTTCATCAGCCTTGCAGACAGTGTTTCATTTTTTTGCGGTGCAACTGCACAGCTGTTTGTGGTGCAGCCTCAGCTGCCGGTCTTTTTTTTCAAATTTTGCTTATTGGGTATCTCCTCGGTCCCGAAAAAGTTTTGGGCAATTCCTGTGGAAATCGCGGTAATAAATCCGGCAACGGGTCGAATCACTGTCATGATCGGGTCCAGCATAGCCCAGGAGATGGCAATGGAATCCACACCGGATTCGGGTGTGGCAATCATAAAAGAGAGAGCGGCTCCGTTATTGGCCCCTTGTTTTTTAAGCCCTGTGGCAACCGGCACCACACCGCAGGAGCATAAAGGGATGGGGATGCCAAAGAGTGCCGATAAAATAACCGGTTTTATTTTACCGGTCCCCAGATATTGTTTTATTTTGTCGGGTTTGAAAAAAACATACAGGATACCCGCAACAAAAAAGCCGAACAGCATATAGATCGCAACATCCAGATAAATATGCCAGGATTCTTTTAAAATTTCATATATAACTGTCATGGTAGTTCTACCCTCGATTTCAATGTCTGACGTGGTCAAGACTCATGTGAATCAGTGAAATGACATGGTCGTCATCAATAGAGTAATAAATGATTTTACCTTCTCTGCGGTTCTTTACAATTTTCATTGTTCTCAATATACGAAGCTGATGGGAGATGGCAGAATCGGTCTGGCCGCAGATAACGGCAATATCGCATACACAATGCTCCTGGTTTAAGAGCGCCAGAACAATTTTAAGCCGGGACGGATCACCTAACGCTTTAAATATATCAACCATCTGCCCGATATCTTCCTGTTGGGGAATGGTTTTTACAGTCTGCCTCACTTTTTTTTCGTTAATACATTTTTCAGCACATATATCCATTTAACACCTCTTCATTTGAACAGTTGTTCATATGTTAATTCAATTGTTGTTCTTTGTCAATAAAAAAAGAGTAAAAAAAATTTTAAAGGGATATTTTTTTGGATCAGTCTGAAGGTCTTTGATGCCAGTCTTGTTATGGGAGATGGGAAAATTTTGGTTGTCACAATACAGATTAAAGTATATAGTTTTAGGCTTGAATAAGAGGTTAAAATTAGAGAAGGAGCAATCAATGTTACAACCGCTGTTTATCAAAGCCACAAGCCTTTCGGATGCCTGGTTTCAAACCCTTTACAGGTGTGTGGAACAGGGCCGTGATTTCACGATTGATCGGGGGTCATTTGAAGGCCAGAAAAGACTTGAGTTTGATTTTATCACTATCCATATCACTCATCCGTCAAGTATCCCCCTGCTGCCCAAGGTAAACCCGGCACTGGGATTTCCTGACCCTGTGTAAGAAGGCTACCTGGATGATTACCTGCCGTATCTTATGACCGGTGAGGAAAAACAAGGCGAGTCCTATACCTATGGACAGCGGGTTTGTAAGTGTGATGTGGCATATCTGCCCGATGATTATAAGAAATTAACGGAAATTCTGGTCCAGGAAAGTGACATCTGGGAGGACAGAAATATTTTAATTGAGGAAAACGGCCGATATTTTGTCAATCAGATGGAAATGATGATCTGGACCTATAAAAACAAAGGGCACAGGAATAATCAGATGATACTGCAGGTGGGCCAGCCGTCTGATATGGTTTTGACAGATCCGCCCTGCCTTCGACACATTGATACAAGAATCCAGGATGGAAAACTTCACTTTTTCCCTTATTTTCGGTCCTGGGATTTATTTGGCGGATTCCCTGCCAATCTTGCGGCCATTGAAATGATGAAACAATATTGTGCCGAGCAAATCGGGGTTGAAAACGGTGAAATTATTGCATCATCCAAAGGGCTTCATATTTACGATTATGTGTTTGAAATCGCTGAAGCTATCAGGGGCCGCTCCATGAGTGAATTTCGGGATATGTCTTAAAAATTAATATAAAAATCCGAATAACCATAAGGGTATCTTGGCATTCATACCATGCTCAATGTTATCCAGAGCCAGGTATGAATAAGGAATATCTTTGATCTGTTTAAAGGTTTTTCCTTTGCCACCGATTTCAAAAATGTTTTTGTCATCCACGATAAAATCACCTTTTGGCGGAATTGCAATCATGTGCTCTTCCTGGAGC
>JAFCZY010000018.1 GCA_019314105.1 Deltaproteobacteria bacterium | reverse complement strand
AATCGAATCTATATAAGTCTGAATTTTTTTGATCAAATATACTTTTTAATGCATTGAGAATTTTTATCGTGATGAAGTTTAAATGGGAAGATTTCCTGAACAGACATAGAGATCGGGTTGTACTTGAGTGGAAAAAAAAGCTCAAGTATGATGTATCTGAGCATTATGTCAAAAGGCCCTTGAAAGAATTGGCCATGACCATAGGCAAGGCGTATGATTCGTTCTGCCAGGTGCTTGTCTATAATGACTATACCCTGATCAATGAGTTCATCAATGAAATTACAAAAATCCGATTAGAGTCAGGCTTTCCTCTGGATGACGTCCAAAAAGCATTTGAACTTTACCGGCAGATTCTCATTCCCTTCCTTATAAAAGAATCCCCGGCACAATTGTTGTGCAAAAATATTGAAGCCATTAATACGGGCCTTGCCTATACCATTCATCGGTTTAGCCATCACTTTCAAAAAACGCATGAAACATATTTAAAAAAATACGCGAGTCAGCTTGAACAAGATGTGACAGCAAGAACAGCGGAATTGAAAAAATCTGAACATAAGTACAAAACCCTTGTTGAAAATATCAGTGACGGCTATCTGGTGTTGGATAAAGAGAAAATTAATTTTGTGAACCCGGCTTTTTCCAGAATGCATGGGTATCGGGTAACTGATAATATCCCAAAATCATTCATGTCTTTTGTTGCCCGGAAAAGCCGTGAAAAGGTAAGGGATATTATTATTAAACAAAACGTTGGAACCAATGCATTCGAGTACCAGAGATTGACAAAGGAGGGAGAACACCTTCCCACGGAAATTAATTTTAAGCCGTCATTTTTTAAAGGTAAAAATTATAATCTTTGTATTGTCAGGGATATTACAAAGCGGGTTGAAATGGAGAAAAAAAGCAGGGAAATAGAACGGATGGCGTATATCGGTAAATTAACGGCATCTCTTTCCCATGAGATTAGAAATCCCCTTTCATCAATAAAAATGAATTTACAGATTTTAAGCAAAAATATTCTCTGGCATGGTAATGATAGAGAACGACTTCAAATATCAGAAAGAGAAATTAAACGACTGGAAGGTATTTTGCGTGAATTTCTTAATTTTGCAAAACCCATGTCATTGCAACTTGCTCCGACAGATATCAACCCTATTATTTATTCCTGTGTTGAGTTGTTAGAAATAAAATTTTATAGAAAAAGTATTGATTGTAATATTAATATTAATCGCAGTTTAAAAGAAATTTTAGTTGATAAAGGGAAAATTGAACAGTTAATTATTAATTTACTTTTAAATGCACTGGATTCTGTTGATGATTTCGGTAAAATAATTATTTCAACCGACAGGGAAACTCATAATGATCAGGTCTGTTTGGCCATCAGGGTTGAAGATAATGGGAAAGGGATTCCCAAAAATATATTAGCCAATATCTTTGAACCGTTTTATACTACGAAAACAAAAGGTACCGGTCTGGGTCTTGTAAATGTGAAAAGAATTGTAGAAGCCCATGACGGCATGGTAAAGGTATATAATGCAAAAGATAGGGGAACCATATTCGAAGTGTTCATCCCTCTGGGAGAAACAAATGGTTAAGATTCTGGTTGTTGATGATGAATATTCGATCCGTAAATCAATCGACATGTTCATGTCTGAAAAAGGGCATGATGTTTATACAGCATCAACAATTGAAGCAGCATTAAATCGGTTCAATGAGCTGTGCCCGGAGGTGGTCATTCTTGATATCAGACTCCCTGACGGTAGTGGGTTGGATGCGTTGAGCCAGATGCATCGTATTTATCCTCTGACGAAAATTATTATGATCACGGCATTTCAGGATATGGAAACGACCATAGAAGCTATGAAAAAAGGGGCTTACGATTATATTCATAAGCCTTTGGATGCGGATGAGCTTGAAAAAACAGTCAATGATGCGATTGCAAGTTTTTATGAAGACACTAAAACAGCGGGGAAAAGTGAGAGCCGGATCTCTTATAGTGAAAATGAAATAGTCGGTAAAAGCCGTGCCATGAAAGAGATTTATAAACTGATTGGTATGCTTTGCCAAAACAGGGCCACGACACTAATTACGGGTGAGACCGGTACCGGTAAAGAGCTTGTTGCAAGACGGATACATTTGAGTGGTCCATACTGTCATCAACCCTTTGTCACCTTTGATTGTTCAGCTGTGGTGGATACGCTTCTGGAAAGTGAACTGTTCGGCCACGAGAAAGGTGCTTTTACCGGAGCGGTAAGCTCAAGACCGGGCAAGATTGAACTGGCCGGTGATGGAACCCTCTTCCTTGATGAGGTCGAGGCGTTACCATTAAACCTTCAGGGAAAACTTCTGGGATTCCTTGAAAGAAAGCAGTATATGCGTGTTGGGGGGAAAAATAGTTTAAAGTCCAGGTGCAGGATTATTGCAGCCACCAACAAAGACCTTGCAAAAATGGTCAGAGAGAAAACATTCAGGGATGACCTTTATTACCGGCTGAAGGTTGTAACCATGACCATTCCTTCTTTAAGGCAGAGATCGTCTGATATTGATGATCTTGCAGCCCATTTTACCCAAAAAACCGCCAATGAACTGGGAATTAAACAAATGACCTTGCAGGACGGCTGCCTTGAAAGACTGAAGCGACATCCCTGGACAGGAAATGTCCGTGAACTTGAAAATATTATTGTATCTGCATCCATACGATCCAGGGGAAGTGTAATTTTTTTGGATGCCATTGAAGATCTTTTGTCACACCATCCTGTTTCCATCGAAGAACACAGCAGTTCTCAGTCTCTTTCCCAAATGGAAAGTGTGCACATTTTCAAAACGCTTGAGTCGGTTCGATGGAATAAAACCAGGGCGGCTAAGATTCTTGAAATTTCATTGCCTACCTTAAGAAAAAAGATCCAAAAATATCAATTAGCTCCCCCGGAGTAGTGAAAGAAGCTTGCTAGTCCGGAAAGTTCCTTTCTGGTAAATTCATCACGTTCAAATCCCGCCTATATTTGGAATCTGCCATTCCCGTAACTATTTCACAGCTAAAAGTCATTCCCGAAAACTGGCACATGATTTGCTATCTATAAATACCGATGAAGTTATTATTGATAAATATGCCCTGAGATTTTTAACATCTTTAAACCAAAAAGGAGAAAGTGAATGGCGTCTAATGTAAACAAAAACAAAAAAACTTTTTTTCTAATCGTATTTCTTGTTCTCACTGTGTTGTGCTGGTGTCCTATTGGATATGGAAGTTATGGCGAAGTCAGTTTGATCATGGGAATGCCTTCATGGGCTTTCATTATGCTGTTGATTGGTGCCGTCCTTTTTGTCATTGAATGGATTTATCTGTTCTGGACCGACCTGGCATTGTATGACGATGATCTTGAAGAAATTATAGCTGCACTTAAAACAACAATCACTGAAGAATCCAGCATAAAGGAGAATTAAAATGGTAGCCGTCGTTATTATTACAGGTATTTGCCTGGTATCGGTTTATATCAGCTATATAGCATTTCAGAAAGGATTTACAAAAAGTGCGGATGATTATTTTGTTGCTGGGTCAAGTCTTGGCTATTTTGTTCTAATTTTCAGCCTTCTGGCATCCTTTTTAAGTGCATTTTCCATGTTTGGCATGTCAAGTTTCGGGTATCGTCTGGGGTTTGGCTCTTTATACGTGCTGACAGCCAATCTGGTTCCTTTAGGGTTCTTATGGTATTATATGCACAAAAAAACATTCCTTTTGGGAAGGGCCAGAAACTGGATGACCATGGGGGCACCCTTTGGTGAGAGATACGGGACAGCCACAAAAATTATCCTGGTACTTGTGGTTCTTGTCGCATCCATTCCATATCTGGTCGCCCAGATTCAGGGAATCGGAGTCATGTTGGAAGCCATGAGTGAAGGTATGATCTCTTTTCATATGGGATTGTTTTTTGTTCCCTTTTTTATTGCATTATACCTGATAATGGGTGGGATGAAAGGGGCTGCCTGGGTTAATGCCATTCAGGGCGTCTTTTTTTCCATCATGGTGTTTGTCCTTTTCTTTTTTGTCATGATGAAAAATGGCGGGTTCGTCCCGACCATGGAGATGGTTCTGGCAAAGCATCCCAATCTGTTTCAGATTGGCTGGGCAGGGGGCAAAGTCTGGAGTTATCCCATGATTTTTGGCATGGCATCCGCCATGTGCCTGGGATGTGTCTGCTTTCCACAACCCTTTATGCATGCGTATTCAAGTCGGTCAGTAAAAGGCTTAAAAGCGATGTTCCTCTCATTTGGCGGCCTTTGCCTGGTCGTCATTACCATAGCCACCCTTATTGGCATCGCCGGCAATACTATTGTTCCGGGACTTAAAGGGGTTGAAGCCGATAAAATATATGGGCTTGTTGCTTCGGCTACCATGCCGGACTGGCTGGCAGCATTTGCTGTGGCTGGCGGTTTTACCGCGGCTATGTCAACGGTGAACGGCCTTGTTTTTGGGAATGCTACCAATCTTTCAATTGATATTATTAAAACAATGAGACCGGCAACCAAAGCATCGGAACTCATTAATATTGCAAGGATGTTTGTGGCGATTATTATGGCGACATGTGTGGTTATTGCCTGGAATCCCAACACCCCTGTGGCAGAACTTTCCATCATTGCATTCGGTACGGTTGCTGTAACCTTTTTCGCTCTTTGGGGTGCCTATTACTGGAAGCGGGCGACCAAAACCGGTGCTATTTTATCCATACTTGTGGGCGTTTCGTTAAATGTTACTTTCTTTTTTGTCGGTGGAAAAGCCATGGTTCTTTTCCCGCAGAAATCATTTTTTCAACTAAATGGATTCCTTGCGGCATTTATTATTTCAGGTATTGTCTTCTTTGTCGGCTCTTACCTGACGACCCCTGGCAAAACAGAAGAAAAAAGTCTTAGTTTATTTTTTCATCCAGTCTTAACCAAATAAATTATCAGGAGGAAATTGATTATGATACAGGAAGTTCTTGAATCTGAATATTTTAATGCCGCAGATTATTTTGTGGATAGAAATATCCGTGAAGGAAGAAAAGACAAGGTCGCTGTTCTGTGTGAAGACCGGCAGATGACCTATGGAACACTTGCCAGAGAAGTCAATCGGTTCGGCAATGCCCTTTTGTCGTCAGAAATCCGAATGGAAGATCGAGTGGCCGTGCTGATGCTGGATATGGAACTCTACCCGGTTGTTTTTTTTGGCTCTATTAAATCCGGTGCAGTTCCCATCTGTCTGAATACCCTGATGCGGCCAAAGGATTATCTTTACTTTTTAAATGACAGCCGGGCAAGGATTCTGGTAGTTGATGAAAGTCTGTATTTCAATATTGAAGAAATCAAATCCGAATTGAAATTTCTTGAGCGGGTCATCATGGTTAATAGCAGCCAGGACAAGCCGGATACCATGACATATGAGAATTTTATCAGTGACCAGTCCGATACGCTTGAACCTGCTCTGACCAGTCCCGATGATACCTGTTTCTGGCTGTACAGTTCAGGCTCAACCGGAAAACCCAAAGGAACAGTCCATTTGCAGCATGATATGCTGTTCAGCGTTGAAACCTACGGTAAGCAGGTGTTACAGATCAAAGAAAACGATATTTGTTTTTCCGCTGCAAAATTGTTTTTCGCCTATGGACTGGGTAATGGAACTTATTTTCCTTTCAGTGTCGGGGCTACAACCGTATTAATGCCGGAACGCCCCACACCGGAATCTGTCTATAAGACCATTGCCCTTCACCAACCCACTTTGTTCTTTGGGGTCCCCACTCTGTACGGCGCCATGCTCGCAGCGGAAAAAGGAAAGGTAAATGGGATCAGGCTTTGTGTGTCTGCAGGCGAAGCCTTGCCCGCAGATATCTTCCACCGCTGGAAAGATCAATTTAATGTGGACATCCTTGATGGTATCGGGTCTACGGAGATCGCTCATATCTATGTTTCCAACCGGGTGGAAGATATCCGACCGGGAAGTACGGGGCAGATTGTGCCCGGATATGAAGCAAAGATTGTGGACAATGATTTCAATGAAGTGCCGCAAGGAGAGATCGGAACTCTTTTGATTAAAGGAGACAGCACGGCAGCCTATTATTGGAACAGACATGAAAAAACCAAAGAAGCCATGTTAGGCGAATGGTTTAATACCGATGATAAATTTTTTGTAGATGAAGAGGGATTTTTCTTTTATGTGGGACGGTCAAATGACATGTTAAAGGTTGGCGGTATATGGGTTTCCCCTATTGAAGTTGAGGCATGTCTGATAGGGCATCCTTCTGTTCTTGAAAGTGCGGTTGTACCTAGCAGGGATGAAGAAAATCTTGTAAAACCCTGTGCTTATCTTGTGTTAAATAAGGGATTTTCTCCATCAGAGGAGCTTGAGAAAGAAATAAAAGCATATGTAAAAAAAGAGCTGGCCCACTATAAATTCCCCCGTTGGATTTATTTTGTGGACGATCTGCCTAAAACTGCCACTGGCAAGGTGAAACGATTCGAATTAAAAAAACAGGAAGAACAAAAGGCTTTGCCGGTTTAATTATTCATACAATTACCTGCTTGTTTTATAGCCTGCTCTGACCATACATGACGGCTAGGGCAGGCTATAAGCGTTGTTTGTGTTTGTCTTATGCCGAATAATACTGTAATACTGTAAGGAAAGGGGGCGTAAAATTTGACAAACTTTTTAAAACTGGGTACCCAAAAAATTGAGGTACAATGGCATCAGAAAAGACAAAAAGATCAGTCAACCCTGATCTTTTTGCATGAAGGGCTAGGGTGTACCGGAATGTGGAAAGATTTCCCCCGAAAAATATCTCAGGAGACCGGTTGCCCATCACTGGTTTTTTCACGGTTTGGATACGGTAATTCAGATCCATGCCCTACTCCGTGGAAAATCAATTTTATGCACAAAGAAGCGTTAAGCATACTACCTGAAATTATAAAAGAAACTCAAATCAAAGACTATATCCTGATCGGGCATTCTGATGGCGGATCAATTGGAACTATCTTTGCCGGCAGTCCCTATACAAAAGGCCTGAAAGGCTTAATCACGGAAGCAGCCCATGTTTTTTGCGAACAAATCACCGTGGATTGCATCCAACAGGCAAAAATAAATTATGAACAGCATACCTTAAGGCAAGGCCTTGAAAAATATCATGGTAAAAATACGGATAATGCATTCAGGGGCTGGAATGATGTATGGTTAAACCCCAGGTTCATTAACTGGAACATTGAAAAATACTTATGCAGAATCAAAGTTCCCATGCTTGCCATCCAGGGAAAAGGCGATCCGTATGGGACCAAAAAACAGTTGGAGTCCATTCAACGCCATGTCAAACATGCCAAAACTTATCTGATTGATGATTGCAGGCACTCACCCCACCTTGAACAGCCTGAAAAAGTATTAAATATCATGGTTCAATTTATTCATAAAATTAAAGGCTAAATAATAAAATATGAGGGAAAGACTGTGATCCCCTGGGAAGAAATTGACCGGGCCAAAATCCCCGGACATGAAGGAGAAATCATTCTACTGAAGCGAGGCTCGGAATTTTCCATCCGAACCGCAGGAACAGAGCTGATGGACAGCCGCGTCCACGGTTCCGAAGAGGCACTGGCAAAACTCACATGCAGCCGGATTAAACAAACATCGGGATTACAGATTCTCATTGGAGGCCTTGGCATGGGGTATACCCTGGCAGCAGCACTTGAACAATCTAAAGCCGATACACGCATCATTGTATCCGAACTGATCCCGGCTGTGGTCAGATGGAACCGGGAATATATAGGTCACCTTGCCCATGTTCCGTTGGATGACCCCCGGGTATCTGTCAAAGAAGAAGATGTGGCAAAAAACATCATGAAAAAAAAATCCGCCTGGGATGCCATCATTCTTGATGTGGACAACGGCCCTGCCGGGCTTACCCGGACAGCCAATGACCGCCTCTACGACGGGACAGGTCTGAAAACATCCTTTTTGGCTCTCCGCCCCAAAGGAATTCTGGCCGTCTGGTCTTCCAAAGCAGACGAGGCATTCACCCGCCGCCTGAAACAGTGCGGATTTAAGACCGAAACCGTCATCGTACGGGCTCGAAAATCCGGAAAAGGCAGCAGGCATACCATCTGGCTTGCTGAGAAACCCTGATTACATTATACATATTTTGAATGCCGGTTGGTTAAGCGGCCTTTTGCATCATGGCTTTCCGGGTTTCTGCCACTTCCGTGCTTTCAATATACTCATCAAACGTCATGAGCCGATCGATAACGCCACCGGAGGTAATTTCGATAATCCGGTTTACCACGGTACTCACAAACTCATGATCATGGGAAGAAAAAAGAATTACCTCCTGAAAGTTAACCAGGCTGTCATTTAAGGATGTGATGGATTCCAGATCAAGGTGGTTGGTGGGGTCATCCAGCATCAAAACGTTGGATTCGGAAAGCATCATTCTGGAAAGCATACAGCGAACCTTTTCTCCACCGGAGAGTACACTGATTTTTTTAAGTGCCTCTTCCCCGGAAAAAAGCATACGCCCCAAAAAAGTCCGGGCAAAGTTCTCGGTCTCTTTGGGAGGCGCAAATTGCATGAGCCAGTCGATAAGATTCAGATCACCGTTAAAATAAGCACTGTGTTCCTTTGGGAAATAAGAGTGGGTAATAGTGACTCCCCAGTTAAAACTACCGCTGTCCGGTTTCATCTCCCCGGAAAGAATTTGGAAAAGGGCGGTCCTGGCCAGGCTGTTTTTGCCCATAAAGGCGATCTTATCCCCGCTGTTCACAGTAAAGCTTACGTTGTCCAATACCTTTTCCCCATCAATGGTCTTGGTGAGTCCATCCACTTCCAGAATCACGTTACCACAGGGTCGTTCCGGCTTAAAACAGATAAACGGATATTTTCTTGACGATATCGGCATGTCTTCAATAGTGAGTTTTTCTAAAAGCTTCTTCCGGGAAGTGGCCTGCTTGGATTTAGAGGCGTTGGAGCTGAACCGCTGAATAAACGCCTTCAGTTCATTGGCCCGGTCAGTGACTTTCTTGTTTTCCATCTGTTTCTGTTTCAGATTCAACTGACTGGCCTGGTACCAGAAATCGTAATTCCCCATGTACACTGAGATCTTACCGAAATCAATATCTGCAATGTGGGTACACACCTGGTTCATGAAATGGCGGTCATGGGATACCACGATGACCGTGTTCTTAAATCGGTCGAGAAACCCCTCAAGCCAGGCAATGGATTTGATGTCCAGGTTGTTGGTGGGCTCATCCAGAAGTAGAATATCCGGATTCCCGAACAGGGCCTGGGCAAGAAGCACTCGCACTTTTTCCCCGCCCTCAAGTTCCTTCATCTTTTTCTCATGCAGTTCTTCAATAATTCCCAGACTGTTTAAAAGAACCGCTGCTTCAGACTCTGCCTCATAGCCGTTCATCTCTGCAAATTCAAGCTCAAGCTCACCTGACCGGATGCCATCTGCTTCGGAAAAATCAGACTTGGCATAAAGTGCATCCCGCTGCATCATGATTTTATACATTTTTTCATGACCCATGATCACCGTGTTTAAAACCGTGTAATCATCAAAGGCGAAATGATCCTGTCTTAGAACTGCGATTCGCTCTCTGGGTCCTACTGAGATGGTTCCTGTGTCCGATTCAATATCCCCGGCAAGAATTTTTAAAAATGTGGACTTTCCTGCGCCGTTGGCGCCGATGAGTCCGTAGCTGTTTCCCGGTGTAAACTTTATATTAACGTCTTTGAACAAAACCCTCTTGCCATAGGCGAGGCTAACGTTGGTCGCACTTATCATTTTTGTTTTATTTCCTTTTCATTAAATACAAAACCACAGGAACAGATCCTGTGGTTCAAAAATCGGCTGTAACTTATCATTTTTAAAAATAAAAGGGAATCCTTAAATTAACAAAATTTTATGGCGTCCTTAATATTTTTAAACTATTATATTGAAAACATGATACCATCCTGAGTATAAAGGATAATCTCAAATAATGAGCCTTTACATTTTCCTCGGAAGGTATAAATGGAATTGACGGACAAACAATCAGCTCTTCAAGATGCACAGAACGCAGAAAAATCAGCCAGAAAATTGTACCAGAAAACCCGTCTTGCGCAAGAACGTCTCCGCACGCTCCTAAAGTTCCTGCCTGACCCGGTATTTGCATTCACTCTTGATAATAAAGTCGAATATGTCAATCCGGCGTTTGAAAAAGTCTTTGGATGGACACTTAAAGAGATAAAAGGAAAAAATATTAAATTCGTTCCCGATCACTTGATTGATCAAGCAAAACAGGGAATGAAACAATTGTTCGAAAACCAGTCGGTTCATGATTTTGAAACCCAGAGATATACGAAAGACGGACGGATTCTTGATATATCGATTAATGGATCAATCTTATATGACGAACATAACAAACCCATAGGGCAGGCATTGATACTAAGGGACATGACCATTGAAAAACGGATGGCGAAAAGCAACCGGGTCATGTTCAGGATTTCCAAAGCTTTGTACCAATACCAGAAACTGGGAGATCTTATTGCTCTTATCAACAAGGAGATACAAAAACTGGTATCTGTGGAAGGCGCTTTTATTCTACTGGCAGATGAATCAGAAGATCAACTCTATTTTTTTTCTGCCCAGTACCGGAATCCGGAATCAGAAAAAAAGTTTAAAAAAATCAGGTTCCCGGCTGACCAGGGGGTTTCCGGGCGGGTTTATAAAACCGGGAAATCTCTTCTTATTTCCGATGCTGCCAACTGTTCTTTTTTCTTAAGACGGGTCGATGATGAAACCGATCTTACCACAAAGAGCATCCTGTCCGTTCCCATAAAGCTTAAAGACCGGACCATTGGCGTGATTTCCGTTGTCAATAAAACCCTTGGAGTATTTGATACGACAGATATTGAACTTCTGAGCACGGTGGCCAGTACGATTGCACTGCCCATTGAAAATACCCGGATGCATGAAGAATTGCGCAAGTCCTATGAAGAGCTGAAAACATTAAATCGGGCAAAAGACAAGGTAATCAACCATCTTGCCCATGAACTGAAGACCCCTGTTGCAGTTTTGAGCGCATCGATGAAGCTTTTGTCAAAAAAACTGAAGGCCTTGGGGGTAGAAACCCATTTGATTGAAAAAATTTTCACAAGAGGGCAAAGAAATCTTAACAGAATTCTGGACATACAATACGAAGTTGAAGATCTCCTGAGAAATAAAAATTTTAAGGCCTATCATCTTCTGAATAAACTTCTTGATGCCTGCAAAGATGAATTAACCCTCCTGATTGAAAATAAAACTGAAAATACTGATATTATAAACAAGGTACGCGACACCATAGAAAATCTTTTTGGTCCCAAAAAAATTCAATCTGAATCTCTCCTTTTTAATGAATATCTGATAAAACAGATCAAAAAACTCCAACCTGAATTCCATCATCGAAACTGTCTTTTGAACACCCATATTGACAAAAATATTCCCGTTTATATCCCCCCTGAAATTCTTGACATCATCATAAATGGGATCATCCGGAATGCAATTGAATACACCCCGGATGGCGGCAAAATTGATATTATTCTAAAAAAAACAGGGAATTATCCGGAATTGATTGTCACAGACTATGGAATCGGATTTACCAAAGAAAAATTGCACCTGATAGTTAAAAATTATTTCACCCCTCCGGAATCCATCGATTATGCAACAAAAAACCCCTATGATTTTAATGCCGGCGGCAGGGGATTTGATCTTCTGAGAATAAAAATTTTTTCTGAACAATATCACTTTAAAATTTGGATCGATTCAAACCGGTGTGGCATTATACCAAACGATAATGATATCTGCCCCGGTGATATTCACTTGTGCCGGGCATGCACAACCCCGGATGACTGTTTCAATTCAGGCGGTACTTCCATCCACATTCAATTTCAGATGATTTAAAATTTAGCGCTTGACACCGATTGAGTGTATACCGTATACAGTATACTATCTATTGTTGCGGTAAGCTCTGATCTGTTTTAAAAATGGAGACGGTCATGGAACCTTGCAGAATTTACAACGTTTTAACCCTTTTAACTTAAGATTTTATCGAGGATCTTGTAATGAAAGAAGAGTTTTTATTAGGAAACGGCGCAATGGCTCTTGGGCTTTTAGAAGCCGGCTGTCAGATCATGACATCCTATCCGGGTACGCCAAGTTCTGAAATCCTTCCCGAGATGGTAAGGTTTTCAAAAGCAGCCAACCTGAACACCGGTATTGAATGACAATGCCTTTGCTGCTGCCATATCCGGCAAACGGGCGGCCTGCTGCATGAAAATGGTGGGCCTGAATGTGGCTGCGGACTCGTTCATGTCAGCGGCTTATATCGGCAATATTGGCGGATTTATTATTATCTCGTGTGATGATCCCGGTCCCCATTCATCCCAGACCGAGCAGGACTCAAGAATGATGGCACGGATGGGCAAAGTACCGGTCTTTGACCCGGCAAGTCCTGAAGAAGCAAGAGAAATGATTAAATTTGGCTTTCATCTGTCTGAAGAATTCCAGATACCCGTATTATTAAGACCCGCCATCAGGATCTGTCATGCCCGGCAGAACATCAAATATGACAAGCTTGAAAGCAATATAACCAAGGCCAAGTTCAAACGAGACCCCTCACGATGGGCCTCTACCCCAAAATTCAGGTTTATACAGCACAAGGCATTGAATGAAAAACATGTACAGATCGCGAAAAAATTCAGCACCCTGACGCCCTATAATATGCACACGCTTATAAACGGAAAACAATATCCGTTCGGTATCGTCACCGGTGGAGTGCCGTCCAGTGTTGTCCGGGATCTGTTTGAAGAATATAAAAGAGACGATATCCCGGTGTTAAAACTCGGGGCGCCCTATCCTTTTCCAGAAAATCTGGCTGACGAATTTATGGCTGCCTGTGACAAGGTTCTGGTCATTGAAGAGACCGACACGGTGATTGAATATATGTTAAGAGATAAACATAAAACGCTGGGGCGCTTGTCCGGCCACGTTCCCATGGAAGGTGAACTTTTGCCTGAAAAAATTGAAGCGCTGTTGAACACGGCGCTTTTAGACTGCGCCCTGGAACCATTGTCAGACAGCGACTGTAGCAGAGAGGCCTTCGGGCTTGTGGGAAACCTTGAACTTCCCATCAGAAAACCCACCCTTTGCCCAGGCTGCCCTCACAGGGCTTCTTTTTATTCCATCAGAAAAGCATTGCCCAAGGCTATTTTCCCATCTGATATCGGGTGCTACACCCTTGGAATCAATTTAGGCGTTGTGGACACAGTCCTTGATATGGGGGCCGGCATTACCATGGCATCGGGATTCTGGAATGCCTATATCCAGGATGATGTAAAAAAGCCCATCGTGGCCACCATAGGGGATTCCACATTTTTTCATTCCGGCACCACAGGCCTGATCAATGCGGTTTACAATGATGCGCGGTTTATCCTGGTTATTCTGGACAACCATATTACAGCCATGACCGGTATGCAGCCCGCCATTACTCAGGGAGACCGGGTGGACGGCAGGAAAGGAAATGCCATTTCTCTTGAAACCATTGTCAAAGGGTGTGGTGTTGAATACTTAAAGGTGGTGGATCCCTATGACACCCGGCATATGATCAAAGTGGTTAAAGAAGCTGCCGAGTATGTGAATGATCCTGACGGCGGTATTGCAGTGATTATTTCCCGCCATCCCTGTGTTATCGCATTCAAGGATAAAGCCATACCTGAAAAATTCGAGATTGAAATTTCCGATGATTGTGATGACTGTGGTTTCTGCCATCTCAGATTTGAATGTCCTGCCATGGTCAGGAATGACGAAACCAAAAAGACTGAAATAAATCCGGTCCTCTGCGCCCAATGCGGTGTCTGCTTACAGATCTGTCCGCGGAATGCGATTAAAAAAGTATAACCCGATATGGAGACTATCACTATGAAAACCATGAATTATGTATTAAGCGGTCTGGGTGGCCAGGGAATTTTATTCATGACCAAAATCTTTGCCACAACTGCTTTAAATAAAGGATATAATATATTGGGCGCAGAAACCCACGGCATGGCCCAGCGGGGAGGCTCTGTCGTGTCCCATCTGAGGATCGGGGATGCAGGATCCAGCCTGATCCGGGCTGGTGCCGCCGACTTTCTAATATCAATGGACGAGTCAGAAGCCTACCGTCACCTGCCCTATCTGAAAAAAGGCGGGAAGCTTTTTGCCAATGCCCCCTCCAATGCCTTCCCGGATGAACGGGTGGCAGGCTATCTTGATAAAATGCAAATTGAACCCTATGCCATGGAAGCTGCAAAAACCGCCATGGCACTCGGGTCTCCCAGGTCCACGAACCTTGCCATGATTGCATTTTATTCCGCCTTTGGAGTGGGACCTTTGAGCGCAGATGATTTAAGGGCTACGGTGGATAGTATCAGCCCCGGACCGTTTAAGGAAAAAAACTTAAAGATTTTTGATACCTGCCATGAAACCGGCAGAAAAATAGCCTCAGGAGACGCTCATGGAACTTTTTAAGACCCTCACTGTACTATCACTTGAACAGGCAACCGTTGCCCCCTATCTCACTTACAGACTGGCCCAGGACGGAATGAATGTCGTAAGACTGGAACACCCGGTATATGGAGATCCCAACCGGTTCATCGGCGAGAACGTCTTGGGTGAAAAAAGGATGAACTCCTATTTTCTATGCATCAACTCCGGGAAAAAAGCCCTGTCCTTGAACCTGGCTGACCCCCAGGGTCAGGAGATATTCAAAAAACTGGTCAAAGAACTTGATGTTGATATTTTTGTCACCAACCAATTACCCAAAAACTATGAAAAACTCGGCATTGCCTATGAAATAATGAAAGACGTCAAACCCGACATTATCTGGCTGGGACTGACAGGGTTTGGCCCGGATTCCAACGAAGGGGCCTATGACCCGATTCTACAGGCAAGATCGGGCTTAATGGAACTTACGGGAGAAGCGGACGGTGATCCCCAGGTATTGGGCATTCCCCTGCCGGATATGGGAACCAGTGAACACGGATACGGACTTTTAATGAAAGCCCTCTTTAAACGGGCAGCTACTGGAAAAGGCACCCGGATTGACCTGTCCATGTTTGAATCCACGGTATCCTGGTTGACCGTACCCATCGCCCTTTCAAAGAGCTTTGGAGCGACTATCTCCAGACGCGGGAACACCCATGAATTTTTCAGCCCGGTATCAGTTTATAAAACCAGCAACGGGTTTGTATATCTCGCTGTAGGCAATGATCGGCAATGGGAATCCGTGGTATCTTTAGACATGTTCAAATCCCTTGCAAAAGAAGAGTATAAAAAAAATCAAGGCAGAATTTTCGATGTAACAAATCTGAACGCTGCCATTAATGCCATCACAGAACAATACACTTCTGAAGAAATTATTGAGTTGTTCAACTCCATTACCGTTCCTATTTCAAAGATCAAAAATGTGAATGAAGTCGTGGAAGACCCATTGATTGCAAAACGAATTCTCACTTCAACAGACCCGAAAACCGGCACAAAAGTAACCCTTGCCCCGCCACCCAATATGACACCTTTTCTTAAAGAATCTGACCGGAAACTTTCCTTTCCTCCCAGATTCGGTGAACAGAACCGGGAAATATACGGCAATCTGCTGGGGTATGATGCGGCCACTCTTGCAGAATTTAAAGAAAAAGGAATTATATAAGGGAGATACAAGATTATGGATATCATCGTACTTGTAAAACAGGTTCCCAATACAACAAATATTAAGCTTGATCCAAAGACAGGGAACCTGATCAGAGAAGGTTTGGAAAGCATTATGAACCCTGATGATCTGCATGCCCTTGAAGCAGCAGTAAAGATCAAGGAAGAAACTGGGGGCAAGGTGATGGCACTTTCCATGGGGCCGCCACAGGCTGTGGATGTGTTGACCCAGGCCATGGGCATGGGTGCGGATAAGGCTTTTTTGCTTTCTGACAGGGCCTTTTCGGGTGCTGACACCTGGGCCACATCTTATACCTTGAGCAAAGGGATAGAAAAAATAAAGGACTATGATCTAATACTCTGCGGTCACCAGGCCATCGACGGTGATACTGCACAGATCGGCCCTCAGGTGGCAGACTGGCTTGATATTGCCCAGGCAACCTACGTCAATGATATTGAATCTGTGGATGAAAAACAAATTGTTGTTAAAAGAAGACTTGAACATGGTTTTGAACGTGTAGCCTGTAAAATGCCTGCACTTTTGACCGTGATTTCAGAACTGAACGAACCAAGATATCCCCATATGGGCCAGCTTATTTCTGCGTGTGAACAAAAGTCTCCCATCACGGTATGGAATGCTGCCGATATTGGTGTAAAGACAATTGAAGTGGGCCTGGAAGGATCTAACACCCATGTGATCAAAACCTTTACACCCAATTTTAAGCGCCAGAATGAATTATTGAAAGGGTCAAACAAAGAGGTGGTGTCAGATCTTATTGACCGGTTGAAAAAAAGTGATACAACCATTGCTTATCGTTTGTAACCGTTAAGAAACCCGGATTTTTCGGAGGAAAAAATGACAATCTGGATTATAGAAGAAAAGTGTGACGGATGCCAGAGATGCATCAGGGCGTGTCCTTATGAAGGCATTGAAATGAAGGATGGTATTGCATCTGTTACAGAACGCTGCACATCCTGCGGTTCATGTATTGAAACCTGCAAAAAAAACCACGCCATAGAATCTGATATTAAACCAAGAAAAGTTCCCGACTTTTCCGACAGGGAAGGTGTCTGGGTCTTTGCAGAGCAGACCGATGGAAAACTTGCCGGGGTTGCCTTAGAACTTTTAGGAAAGGCACAGGAGCTTGCCAAAGATATGGGCCATAAAGTGTCTGCTGTGCTGCTTGGCAAGGATGTTTCTCATCTGATACAGACCCTGCATGACCATGGTGCCCAAAATGTCTATCTTGTTGAAGATGATCTTCTGGAAAATTTCAGGACCATCGCCTATACAACTGTTATTGAAGATCTTGTACTTACCTATAAACCCAATATTTTATTAATAGGGGCAACCGCCCTGGGCCGTGATCTGGCGCCAAGAGTGTCAAGGCGTATCGGTACCGGCCTTACAGCAGACTGTACCCAGCTTGCCATTGACCCTGATGAAAAACTCATGTTCCAGACAAGACCTGCTTTTGGTGGAAATGTCATGGCAACCATTGCCTGTAGATACGCAAGCCCACAAATGGCAACGGTAAGACCGGGCGTTATGGAATCAGCCCCCTATAAACCTGAAAATCCAATGCTTATCCGGCATGAAATTTCTTTAAAAGAGCAGGATATCAGAACAAAAATTCTTGAAAAGGTAACTCAGAAAAAACCGGGGACCGATATTTCAGATGCAACCGTAATTGTAGCAGGCGGCAGAGGAGTGAATGGTGAAAAGGGTTTTGCCATGCTCAAAGAACTGGCTGATATTCTGGGAGGTGAACTTGCCTGTACCCGATTAATTATGGAGCAGGGGATTCTTCCCCATGATGCCCAGGTCGGCCAGACAGGGAAGACCATCCGACCAGAAATCTATATTGCATGCGGAATATCGGGCGCTGTCCAGCATACCGCAGGCATGACAGGATCACGCTATATCATTGCCATCAACAATGACCCTTTGGCCCCTATTTTTAAACTGGCGAACTGGGGCATTGTCGGCGATGTCCATGAAATTGTACCGGAACTCATAAAGCAGCTGTCCTGCGGAGGTGCATCATGACCCAACCCAATAAAAATAAATCCAATAAAATCAGATCCAACGCCGAAGACATGGTAAGATTTACCATGGCCCAGTTTGTTGACAAGGAAGTGATTCCCGTTGCAACGGAGTATGATAATAAAGGCGAATTTCCCCAGCATCTTTTTAAGAAACTGGGAAAAATGGGAATTTTCGGTATACGGTATCCAAAAAAAGTAAGGGGTTCAGGAGGAAATACAACCCTTTACTGTATTGCCATGCAGGAGCTTGCAAGGGGATTGATGAGCCTTGCTGCCACTACCGCCATGCAGTGTCTGATGGGAACCAATGGCCTGTACCTTTATGGCACTAAAGAAATGTATGAAGAATTTCTTTACCCTGCCCTGAAAGGTGATAAGATGGGGGCTTTTCAGCTGACCGAACCCAATGCCGGATCTGACTTAAGTGCTGTACGGACAAAAGCTGAAAAAACCCGTGACGGGTATGTGATTAATGGCATGAAAACATGGTCCACCAGTGGCCCAAAAGGGGATTTTCATACGGTTTTATGCCAGACTGACCCTTCCCTTGGGCTAAGAGGGCTGGCTTTTTTCCTTGTTCCTGCGTCTACTCCCGGATTCTCCTACTCCAAGCCGTTTGACCTTCTGGGTACCAGGACCTCTTCCATATCGGAAATATATTTTAAAGATTGCCATGTGCCAGTTGAGTACAGACTGGGAGAAGAAGGACGAGGCCTGGGCGTACTTTTAAAAATCCTGTCTGAAATCAGAATCATGACGGCAGCTTTGGCCCTTGGGCTTCACAGGGCTGCCATGGATGATGCCATTAAGTATTGCAAGGAACGGGAACAGTTTGGCAAACCCATTGGTAAGTACCAGCTTATCCAGGCAAAAATCGCTAATATGGCGGTGAATCTTGAGGCGGGCCAGCTCATGGTGGATAAGGTTACCCATATGATTGATCAGGGCAAGGAATGTCTCAATCTTGCTTCCATGGCAAAGTACTTTACTGTTGAATCTGCCTGCAGCGCTTCGGATGAAGCCATGCGGATTTTCGGGGGATATGGATACTCCATGGAGTATTCCGTACAAAGATATTATCGGGATAATCGTTTTCTGCTTTACGGAGGTGGGACCCATGAAGTCTTACAGACCACAATTGCAAGGGAAATTTTATCCAAATGAAATTGAATAACAGTTTTAAAGAAAGAAATTCCTTAGGCCATGATGTATTTGAGTATTTGAAAAACGCCATCATTGACCAGACCATTGAGCCGGGCTCAAGGCTTGTGGAAAGCAAAATCGCCGACATGCTGGGGATCAGCAGGACTCCGTTGCGCGAAGCCTTGCATAAGCTTGAAAGAGAAGACTGGATTGAAAAAACCGGGTCAGGCGGCTTCCAGGTGGTTACCCTGACAAAAGCTGATATCGAACAGACTTTTGGAATTAGAAGTGTTCTTGAAGCCTATGCGGCACGGCTGGCGGCTGTTAACCATACGAGCAGGGATCTGCTTCCTCTGGAAAAAAAGATAAAAGAATTTAAGAGTTGCCTTGAATTAAAAGAAAACAATGACAAACTTCAAAAAATTAATACGGAATTTCATGATCTTCTATATGCTTTGAGCGAAACCCCGAAACTGATCAAAATGATCAACCAGCTCCGGGCCCAAATCTCAATGTTCAGGCAGATTATCTTAAGGCAACCCGGATATGCCCATAAGAGTAATGAAGACCATATCAAAATGCTTGATGCCATTAAAAACCGGGATGGCAAAGCAGTTGAAAAGCTTGTCAGGGCGCACATCATTAAAGGAAAGAATGCAGTTTTAACTCAATTAAAACAAGAGGAAATGAAACAAAAGAGTGCTTGAAGTCAAGAACATACTGGCCGGGAACCAGAGGGCCGGGGCCCGGATGATCCGTCTTATTGAAGACAATGATCCAACCGTCTTCGGGTTGCTCAAAGAATTGTATCCCCATGTGGGTCATGCCTTTATCATCGGCATTACCGGATCTCCCGGTGTGGGAAAATCCACCCTGATTGATGCATTAATTTCAGAATTCCGCAAACTTGACAAAAAGATTGCCGTCATTGCTGTGGACCCCACAAGTCCCTTTTCCGGCGGTGCCATTTTAGGGGACAGACTGCGCATGCAGCGCCATGCAACAGATAAAAGAGTATTTATCCGGTCCATGGCATCAAGGGGGCAAAAGGGCGGCCTTTCCCGGGCCACAAAAGATGCCTCCATTGTTCTGGATGCCATGGGATATGACATCATTATCATTGAAACCGTGGGCGCAGGCCAGGCAGATTTTGATATCACCACCCTTGCCCATTCAACCGGAATTATCAGCATCCCGGGAACAGGAGACGGCATCCAGGCGGTCAAAGCCGGCATCCTTGAAACCGGAGATATCTTTATTGTCAACAAAAGTGATAAACCGGATGCGGATGCCTCTGTGTACGAGCTTAAAATGATGATCAGCATGCGCAAACCACCTAACCTGAAGATCACACGTGAAACAGGTTGGACCCCCAGGGTGCTGAAAACCATTGCACAGAATGGGACCGGGGTAAAAGAACTTGCCGACACCTTTTTATCCCATTTTGATTTCATGAAAAAAAATAATTTTGTCGATCAAAAAAGAAATGCAATGGAAACGTCTTATTTCAATTCGCTGCTACAGGACCTGACCCTGAAAAAACTGCTTTTACTCATGAAAAATTCAAAAGAATACAAAGAAGTTTTACAAAAAATTCAAGAGGGTTCAATAGACCCCTTAAGCGCGGCTGAACATATAACCAGTAAAATCTGTATTTTTGAAAACAATGATTAAAGAATAAGATATAAAGGAAAACGATTTATGGAAACCAAAAATAAAATTCGGATACTGATTGCAAAACCCGGCCTTGACGGGCATGACAAGGGTGCAAAAATTGTGGCCCTGGCTTTAAGAGATGCAGGTTACGAAGTCATCTACTCGGGACTTCACCAGACCCTTGAACAAATCACGCAAACGGCCACCCAGGAAGCTGTGGATATCATCGGATTAAGCATTATGTCAGGAGCGCATCTGCCCATATGTGAGAAACTCATCAATATGATGAAAGAACAGGAGCTCAATGATGTTTACCTGACTGTGGGAGGCGTCATTCCCTACCAGGATATTCCCAAACTCAAAGAGATGGGAGTCGCCGCAGTGTTTCCCGGCGGAACCTCTTTTGAGGAAATTACCAAAGGAATGAATCGTCTAATAGAGAGGTAAAAATAATGGGTGTAGCAAAATATATCAAGGATGAAAGAGGGGCAATAAAAGAGGTGATCTATCAGTCCGGTATAAAGGTAAAACCGGCCTATGGTCCTGAAGATCTTGAAAAAACGGGATTTACGTATGAAAAAGATCTCGGGGCTCCCGGTGAATACCCCTTTACACGCAGTCTTCATCCGCAAAGCTATCGCAGCCGTACCTGGACCACGAGGCAGTACACGGGATTCGGCACTCCGGAAGAAACCAACGAACGGTTCAAGCTCATGATCGCAAATGGTCAAAATGCCGGAAGAAACCAACGAACGGTTCAAGCTCATGATCGCAAATGGTCAAAATGGCCTGAACGTGGCCTTTGACCTGCCCACTCAGATGGGCTATGACTCGGATCATCCCCTGGCGAAAGGTGAAGTCGGGCGGGTTGGCATGGCCGTTGACTCACTTAAAGATTTTGAAACCGCTTTTGCCGGCATTCCCCTGGACCGGATCGGGTCCGGATTGACCATCAATGCTGTGGCCACCATCATGATGGCCATGTATCAGGCGGTTGCAGAAAAATTCGGATATTCAAAAGAGCAAATTTCCACCACTCCCCAGAATGATATTTTAAAAGAAATGATTGGTCGGGGCGCCTGGATTTTTCCTGTTGAGCATGGGGTCCGACTTGTCGGGGACTCAATTGAATATGCGGTAAAGGAACTGCCCAAATCCAACCCTGTGAGCCTGTGCGGATACCATATCCGTGAATCCGGAGCCACACCGGCTCAGGAAATCGCCTATGCCTTCGAGATTGCCAAAGCCTACATCGATAACGTAGTGCAGCGCGGCATACACCCGGAAGATTTTGTAGGGCGATTTTCCTTTAATTTTAATGTGTACGGTAACCTGTGGGAACAAATTGCCAAGTTCAGGGCAGCCAGAAAACTCTGGGCAAAAATGCTGAAAAATGAATACGGCGTTACAGAAAAGAAAAAACTCTTTTTAAGGGGACTGTTTGGCGGCGGTGGTTCCGGACTTACCAAGGAACAGCCGGAAAACAATATCATGAGAGGGGCCTATTATGCACTTGGCGCAGCCCTTTCCGGTGCTCAGACCATAGCCCTTTGTTCCTTTGACGAAGCATATACCATCCCTACGCCGCGCTCTGCCCTTTGGTCGCTTCGAACCCTTTAAATGCTCATGGACGAGGTGGGTTTAAGGTATACGGTTGATCGCTTCGAGCCCTTGAAATGCTCATGGACGAGGTGGGTTTAAGGGATACGGTTGATCCCCTTGCAGGGTCCTATTTTATTGAAACCCTTACACTTGAGATGGAAGAAAAAATTCTTGAGGAGATGAAAAAGGTCCAGGAACTGGGTGGCATGGTCCAATGCATCTCCAGCGGCCTTATCCAGAGAAAGGTATCCAGTCAGGCCTATGAGTATGAAAAAGGACTCCAGTCAGGTGAGTATAAAAAAGTAGGCCTCACTCCCGGAAAAACAGATAATGAGGCAGAGCAAACCGACGCTGGCGCTGTGGAACTTCATGAATATAACGAAGAATGGGCCAAAAAATCCAAAGCCAATTTAAAAGAACTTCGAAAAACCCGAAATAACAAAGAAGTGACAGATAGCCTTAAAGCACTTGAGAAAGCAGCCAGTGGTGATGAGAATGTCATGCCCTGTCTGGTGAAATGCTGCCATGCCTATGCCACGGTGGGAGAAATGGCAGGGGTGTTCAGGCAGACCTTCGGCGAATGGGATGAGCCTGAATTTTATTAATTAGATGGATAAATTTTTAAATATTCAAAACAGATAGAAAAATGAAAAAATGGTTAAGAAAAAATTATGGGGGTGTAACTTGGAGCAAGTGACTTACCGTCTGGGGTGTGACATTGGCGGCACTTTTACAGATTTTGTTCTGGTAAATAATAAAACCGGAGAGTTTTATACCAATAAATGCCTGACCACTCCTTCAGATCCGTCGAATGCTATTGAACAGGGCATCAGAGAACTTGCACAAATTCTGCCCGGATTCATGGATAATGTTGAAGAAATCATTCATGGAACCACCCTGGTTATCAATGCTATCATTGAAAGAAAAGGAGCCAGAACCGCGTTGATAACTACTAAGGGATTCAGGGATGTTCTGGAGCTTGGAAGGGAAAAACGTTATGATGCCTATGATATTTTCAGTGAATACCCGGAACCAATAGTTCCCAGAGCAGACAGAGCAGAAATAGATGAGCGGCTGACCTTTGACGGTAAAATACTTAAGGATGTGGATGAGCAAGAGGTTTTGGATGTTCTTGGAAAATTCAAAAAAGACGGAATAGAATCCATTGCTGTCTGCTTTATCAACTCCTATGAAAATTCTATAAATGAAAAAAAGGTAAAAGAGATAATT
>JAFCZY010000017.1 GCA_019314105.1 Deltaproteobacteria bacterium | reverse complement strand
TTAAAATCAGCAAAATTTTCATGAAGTTGGGAAAGATTTTCAGCTTCAAGTTGCTCATGGATTACAAATTCAATATCCCTGCGATCGGTAATTACTTGTGTCATTTTAAAACCCCCCTGCTATTTATGGTACAAATTTTTAATTTAAACTTTTTGTTTGCCAGATAATGAATTGATGCTCATTAAAATGAAGTAGATGATATCTATTTCAAAACGAATGGAAGCGTTCTTTTTATTAAATACTTTAGTTAATAAAAATAGAAAGTTATAAGGTTTATTATATATCATCTATTCAAAAATATCCCATCAGATTTTTATCCCTTAAAAAATGAATACCCATTCATTACATTAAAATTTGAGTGTGTCAATGATTATTTTTTACAAATTTAGAATAATTCTATATGCTTTGGTATGAAAAAAATATTAATAAGCGCTTGTCTGGCAGGAGATCGGGTCAGATATGACGGGAAACAGGTGCCTTTAACGGATGAATTATTGCGCCAATGGAGCCGGAAAGGATTGTTTGTAAGCATCTGTCCTGAAGTTTCAGGCGGATTGAAAATCCCGAGGCTTCCGGCTCAAATTGTGAATGGAAATGGTCTGGACGTTTTAGAAGGGAAGGCAAAGGTGATGGATATTGAGGGCAATGATGTAACACTTCCTTTTATTAAAGGTGCTGAATATGTACTGAGGAAGGTAAAAAAATATAACATTGAGATTGCCATATTGAAAGAAAAAAGTCCTTCCTGCGGTGTGCATCACATTTATGACGGTCATTTTGTCTCTAATCTTATCCCGGGTCTTGGCGTAACCACTGCAATTTTACAACAAACCGGAATCATGGTTTTTTCAGAAAATGAGCTGGATCAGGTAAGGACTTTTTTATATTAATCCTGTAGAATGATTTGATGGAGAAAAATCTGAATGCTTGAAAATTCATATGTTTTTAAAATCCAGAGATATTCCATTCATGATGGTCCTGGAATAAGAACCACCCTTTTTTTTCAAGGCTGCCCTTTGTCCTGTCACTGGTGCCATAACCCTGAAAGTCAGGCAAAGCCCTTGAAAACAAACGGGGAAGATATGGACAGGGTTGCTGCCGGTTTAATGGAAGAAATTGAAAAAGATCTTATTTTCTACGATGATTCAGGCGGTGGCGTTACTTTTTCAGGTGGAGAGCCCTTGTGTCAGCCTCAACTATTATTCAGACTTCTGGATCAGTGCCGGGAAAAAGAAATTCATACCTGTGTGGATACTTCAGGATATGGTGATGCTAAGATTCTTTTAAAGGTCGCTAAAAAAGTAGATTTGATTCTTTATGATATTAAATTGATTGATGAAAAAGCACACAAACAATATACCGGGAAAAGTGTTGCGCGTGTACTGGATAATTTAAAACAATTGTCAAACCAAACGGCTGCTGTCAGATTGCGGTTTCCCCTCATCCCGGAGATGACAGATAAGGATGAAAATATTGACAGGATAATTGTTTTTTTAAAAGAAGATACAATTTATCGGGATATTCATATCCTGCCGTTTCATAGGGCAGGAGAAGGAAAGTATCAATCATTGAGCATGAAAAATTATATGGAAGGCATACAACCGCCTTCCAAAAAAAAGGTTTTAAACGTAAAAGAACAATTTGAGTCCAGTGGATTCAGTGTAACCATCGGGGGATAAAAATGAACTCAAGAATAAAAAACTTAAGAACAAAGACTCGGGAAAAAGAGGTGACCGTCTCCCATGAAAGGGCGAATCTTATTACTGATTTTTTTAAAACTCATGTCAGTATAAATGAATCTATCCCCGTTCAAAGGGCATTATGCCTGAAACATGTGCTGGAAAATAAAAAAATATTTATTGATGCCAATGAACTGATTGTCGGAGAACGGGGACCCGAACCCAAAGCAGTTCCGACATATCCTGAAATCTGCTTGCATTCTTTGGAAGATCTTGAGGTTTTAGACTCAAGACTTAAAGTACCCTATAAAGTTTCAGAGGAAACAACGGCAATTTATAAAGAAAAGATTATCCCGTTCTGGAAGGGTAAGACCATAAGGGAAAAGATTTTTGCTGCCATGGAGGATCAGTGGATTGATTCTTTTAATGCCGGAATTTTTACCGAGTTTCAGGAGCAGCGGTCCCCGGGGCATACCGCCGGAGGAGAGTTGATTTACCAAAAAGGATTCAATGATCTGAAAACAGATATTGAACAATATCTTGAGAACATTGATTTTTTTGAAGATAAAAATGCCCTTGAAAAAAAGGAAATTTTAAACTCCTTTGATATTGCAGCAGATGCCTTGATTGCCTTTGCCAACCGACATGCAGATGAACTGGAATTCAGGGCAAAAGGTGAAAAGGATTCAAAACAGAAATTAGAATTTGAAAACATGGCCCGTGTCTGCCGGAGAGTACCTGCCAATAAACCTGAAACGTTTCACGAGGCATTGCAGTACTACTGGTTCCTCCATGTCGGGATCATCACGGAACTAAACCCCTGGGATGCCTACAATCCGGGCAGGTTTGATCAGAATTTTTATCCTTTCTATAAAAGAGACATTGAAAACGGAACATTAACCCGGGAAGCGGCAAAGGAACTGCTGTGTTGTTTCTGGATAAAGTTCCATAATCATCCGGCCCCTCCAAAGGTGGGCGTAACGGCAAAGGAAAGCAATACCTATGTTGATTTTTGCTTGATCAATCTTGGCGGCGTCACAAAGGATAATCAGGATGGCGTCAATGAATTGACCTACCTCACCCTTGATGTGATTGAGGAAATGAGGCTCCTGCAGCCCAGTTCCATGATCCAGGTATCACGGAAAAATCCGGACCGGTTTATCAAGCGGGCATTGAAAATTATTGCCACGGGATTCGGCCAGCCATCAGTGTTTAATACCGATGCCATTATCCAGGAGATGATCCTTCATGGCAAATCTGTGGAAGATGCGAGAAAAGCCGGTGCCTCGGGCTGCGTAGAAGCAGGGGCCTTTGGAAAAGAATGCTATATTTTGACTGGCTATTTTAATCTGCCTAAAATCCTGGAAATTACCCTCCACAATGGCCTTGATCCAAGAACAAAAAAGCAGATCGGTCTTAAAACAGGAGACCCGAAAACCTTTGATACCTTTGAGCAACTTTTTGATGCCTATAAAACCCAACTGGAACATTTTATCGATATCAAGATCAAGGGCAGCAATATTATTGAACAGATTAACGCAAAATACATGCCCGTTCCACTGCTCTCTCTTGTCACTGAAGACTGTATTAAAAATGCAAAAGATTATAACCAGGGCGGTGCAAGATATAATACCTCCTACATTCAAGGTGTTGGCATGGGAACCATTGCAGATTGCTTTTCATCACTGAAATATAATGTGTATGATGAGGAGAATATCTCCATGGAAAAGCTGTTGGATGCTCTGAAAAAGAATTTCGAGGAAAATGATTTTCTTCTTTACCGGCTGGATCAGGCCCCCAAGTATGGCAATGATAATGATTATGCAGATGAGATATTAAAGACAATATTTAAGGTTTTCCATGGATTGGTAACCGAAAGACCCAACGCTAAGGGAGGGGTTTACCGGATTAATCTTTTGTCCACTACCTGTCATGTTTATTTTGGTGAAATCACCGGCGCATTGCCCGATGGAAGAAAAAAGGGCGTGCCGTTTTCCGAAGGAATATCTCCGGTACAGGGGGCGGATCGGTGCGGTCCAACAGCCGTGTTGAAATCTGTAGCCAAGATCGATCATTTAAAAACCGGTGGGACACTCTTAAATCAAAAATTTCTGCCTGATTTTTTTAAAGAGAAAAAGGAACTTCAGGCCCTGGTACATTTAATCCGATCCTATTTTAAAATGGATGGGCATCATGTGCAGTTTAATGTGGTGTCAGAAGAAACGTTACGAAAAGCTCAAAAGTATCCGGAAAACTATCAGGATCTGATTGTCAGGGTGGCGGGATACTCTGATTATTTTGTGGATCTTACTGTGGCTCTACAGGAAGAGATTATACTTAGAACGGCCCATACCAGTTTTTAAGGTGTCGGTATTTTTCAAAATTTTGATATTGAGAAATGGTGTAAATTTCTTGACCCTTTGGCTATTTTTTGATACATGCAATCTATTCGTGATGTCTATTTTTTTTATCACCAAAATGTGTCTGAAAAATATATTTTGGTATGTGTTTTAATTTTATAATGGAGGGTAGGATGAAAAAATTAATGTTGTTAGGGTTAAGTTTATTTATGGTTTTATTTTTTACCTGCACAGCAAGTTCCAAAACCTTAAAAGTTGGTCTTGATGCTGATCCAGTATCCCTTGATCCTCAAGTACAGCTTTCAGGTGGTATGCTTCAACTTTCACATTGGGTATTTGATCCTCTTGTTCGTTGGAATAAGGATCATAAAATTGTACCACGGCTTGCTTCAAAATGGGAAAGGCTTGATGAACTTACCATGCGGTTTTATCTTCATAAAGGCGTAAAATTTCACAGTGGCAACACATTTACAGCAAAAGATGTAAAATGGTCTTTTGAACGTCTGCAAAAAAGTGTTGACTTTAAAGGCCTTTTTGAGCCGTTTGAAAGTGTTACAATCGTTGATGATTATACAGTAGATATAAAGACAAAAAAAGCGTATCCCCTTCTTTTGAACATGGCAACCTATATTTTCCCAATGGATAGTGAGTTTTACACAGGAACAGATGATACGGGTCAGCCAAAAGATGCATGTGTAAAGTTTACACATACCTTTGCAAATGGAAATGAATCAGGAACCGGCGCTTTTGTTGTTAAAAAATTTGAACAGGGCATTGTGCTTGAAATGACACGGTTTAAAGATTACTGGGATACAAAATCTCCTGGTAATGTTGACAAATTCATACTGACGCCTATTAAAGAAAATGCAACACGTGTTGCTGCTCTTCTCTCGGGTGATGTTGATTTTATTTCTCCGGTTCCTCCTACAGATTTTAAAAGAATTCAATCTGATTCTAAACTTAATTTGGTTACACTGAATGGTGGACGTATCATTACTTTCCAAATGAATCAAGATAGAGTTGAGGCGTTTAAAGATGCCAGAGTTAGAAATGCAATCTGTTATGCAGTTAACAACACAGGTATTGTGAAAAAAATCATGAAAGGGACTGCATCTGTTGCGGCACAACAAAGCCCTGTAGGGTATGCTGGATACAAGGAAAGTCTCATCCCCAGATATGATCTTAAAAAAGCCAAAGCCCTCATGAAAGAAGCGGGTTATGCTAAGGGCTTTGAAATTACGATGATGGCACCGAACGATCGTTATGTTAACGATGCAAAAATTGCTGAAGCAACAGCACAGATGCTGGCAAAAATTGGCATTAAAGTTAACCTTAAAACAATGCCAAAAGCTCAATATTGGGATGAATTCGACAAACAAGCAGCTGACATGATGATGATTGGGTGGCATTCAGACACAGAAGATTCCGGTAATTTTTCAGAATTCTTAACGATGTGTAGAAATGCTGACACTGGCTATGGCCAATATAACAGTGGTGCTTATTGTAATAAGACAATTGATGAACTTGTAATTGGTGCTCAGTCAGAAACTGATCTTACTAAAAGAGCGGAAATGCTTAAGGAAGTGGAACAGATTCTTTATGATGAGGCTGCCTTTTTACCATTTCACTGGCAAAACCATTCTTATGCGGCAAAGAAAAACTTCAAAATCAAACCTATTGTAAATGCACTGAATTTTCCTTATTTTGGTGACCTTGTAATAGAATAAAAAAGATTAGAAATAGTAATTATTTTACTAATAACCAGGGGTCTTTAAATTGACCCTTGGTTATTAAAATCAACACGATACAAGATAAATTTATGGTTGCATTCATTATAAGAAGAGCTATCCAGGCAATCCTGGTCATGCTGATCATCAGTTTGATCGGATTTTCAATAAAAAGCAATATTGGTGATCCTGTCAGAGACCTCGTAGGCGAAAGAGTTACACCGGCAGAAAGAGCAGAAATTGCTGATCAACTGGGCCTGAATGATCCTTTTCCCACACAGTATATAAGATTTGTAAAAAATGTTCTTCATGGTGACTTTGGAACATCATTAATATATCGAAAACCTTGCCTTGAAGTTATTTTAAAACATGCCCCCGCGACAATTGAACTTGTTTTAGGGGCCGCGTTAATAATTATTTTGATTTCCTTACCATTAGGCGTGTTTTCAGCTTTAAAGCCTAAACATTTATTTTCCAGATTTATCATGGGCTTTTCTACATTAGGTGTTTCAATCCCTGTCTTTTTAACCGCTATTATGTTTATTTATCTCTTTTCTGTGACCCTTGGCTGGTTGCCATCCTATGGCAGGGGTGAAACTATCGACATTTTCAATAATGGTTACTGGAATTCGGGCTTTTTAACAATAGATGGATTAAGACATCTGATTCTTCCATGTATATCTCTCGCATCTATTATGCTGCCTTTATATATTCGCCTTATCCGGTCTGAAATGATGGAGGTACTTGAAACAGAATATATTAAATATGCCTGGGCAAAAGGACTTTCTCCTATGCGTATCTGGCTTGTTCATGCGTTTAAAAACACATTACTTCCGGTCGTTACAGTTTTTGGGTTGCAAATTGGTATTATGTTTGCTTTTACGATCCTTACTGAAACTGTTTTTCAATGGCAGGGCATGGGGTTTATGTTTTTAGAAGCAATACAACGAGCTGATATTTCTCTTTTAATTGCATATCTCGTTATTGTGGCAAGTGTATTTGTTTTAGTCAATACGGTGGTTGATATATTTTATGGTTTTATTAATCCCACAGTCAGAATATCAGGGACAAAATGAAAAGTTCATTACAAAAATTTAAAGAATCATATTTTTTATATAGTTTCAGACAAGATAAAGTTGCCATGGCAAGCTTTATTGCCATTATTATTTTTATAATCCTCGCAATCACAGCACCATGGACTGCTCCGATGGATCCCTATGATGCCAACAATATAGATATTATGAATTCTGAGATTCCCCCAAGCTGGAATGAAGGGGGTGAGGCAGCTTTTCCATTAGGAACTGATAATATGGGAAGAGATATGCTCTCCACTATGTTATATGGCCTGAGAACATCAATAATGATAGGCATAGGAGCGGTGTCGCTTCAGGCGCTTATCGGTATTTTTATGGGATTGTCGGCAGGATATCTTGGGGGGAAAACTGATGCAATCCTTATGAGGATAGCGGACATTCAATTTTCATTTCCATATCTTATGCTTGCAATATTAGTCGGCGCTATTTTTCAAATAGTATTTGGAATAAGCAGATATGAACAATTAGCTATCCCTCTCTTAATACTGATCATTGGTTTTGCTGAATGGCCAATGTATGCAAGAACAATTCGTGCTTCAGTAATGAGGGAAAAAAACAAAGAATATGTTGAAGCTGCAAAAGTTATTGGGTTATCAAAGTCTGTCATAATGGTTAGACATGTCTTGCCAAACTCTCTTACATCCTTGATGGTTATTTCAACAATACAGATTGCAAATGCAGTGATGAGCGAAGCAGCCCTGTCTTTTTTGGGCTTGGGTATGCCGGTTACAATGCCTTCTCTTGGCTCTCTTATCAGGTCTGGATTTGATTATATTTTTTCAGGGTCATGGTGGATTACTATTTTCCCGGGAATTTTACTTATTTTATTTGTCCTTGCGATTAATTTGCTGGGTGACTGGCTAAGAGATGTACTTAACCCGAAACTTTATAAAGGATAGGATTTTTTAATCATGCCTCACCTGTTAGAACTTCATGATCTTGAAGTTAGGTTTGCACTAAGAACAGGCGATATTATTGCTATTGACGGTGTAGATTTAACGTTGGACAAAGGAGAAACGCTTGGATTGGTTGGAGAAAGCGGAGCTGGCAAATCTGTTACAGGATTCTCAATAATAAATCTTATCAGCAAACCAGGATATATTTCTAAAGGTAAAATTATTTTTAACGGAGATGAAATAAGCTCATACTCTGATGAAAAAATGCGTGAAATCAGAGGGAACAAAATAAGCATGATATTTCAGGATCCCATGATGACATTAAATCCTGTTTTTACCATTGGATTCCAGATGATTGAAACCTTACAGGCCCATCGGAAAATTTCAAAAGCAGATGCCCGGAATATTGCATTGGAAAAATTAAAAAAAGTCCATATTCCTTCCCCTGAGCAAAGACTTGAGCAATATCCTCATGAGTTGTCAGGTGGGATGCGCCAGAGAATTATTATCGCCATCTCTTTGCTGACAGATCCTGCCATTATTATTGCGGATGAACCGACCACTGCTTTGGATGTGACAATTCAGGCTGAAATCATGGATTTGTTACAGGAATTGTGTGAATCAGAGAACATGGCTTTGATACTCATCACCCATGATCTCGGGGTTGTATCCCAGGTTACTGAAAGAATGGCGGTGATGTATGCCGGTAAAATTATTGAATGCGGGTTAACTGATCAGATCGTGAAACATCCGGTTCATCCCTATACCGAAGGGTTGATAAAATCAATACCAGGGACTGTGATAACCCCGGGTTGCGACCTTGTGCAGATTCCAGGGATGATGCCGACACTGACAAATATACCACCGGGATGTGCTTTTAATCCGAGATGCTATTTAAAGGAAGCAATCTGTACGACTAAAACACCTGAACTCAAGGATGCCGGTAATGGTGTCTGGGCAGCCTGCCATATGAGATAACAAAGGGAATGAACTAACAATACAATGAATACAGACAATATAATACTTTCAATTAGAAATGTGGTAAAGCACTTTGATATTTCAGGTGGTTTTTTGGATCAGATCCGGTTTAAAAAGGGCAGGTTTCGTTTGGAAGAAACCACTGTTAAAGCGGTTAATGATGTCTCACTTTTTATTAAAAAAGGTGAAACCTTAAGTGTGGTAGGGGAAAGCGGATGCGGCAAATCAACGCTGGCGCGAGTCGTTATGGGCCTTTATCCGCCTAATTCCGGAGAAGTACATTATGGTGGCAAAAGAATTGATAACCTGAATCATAAACAAATGCTGCCGTTTAGAAAAAAAATGCAGATGATTTTTCAAGACCCCTATGCATCTTTAAATCCAAGAAAAACAGTGCAACAGACGTTGGAAGAACCTTTGAGATTTCATCATCCTGAATTGTCCGGCAATGAAATCAATGATAAAATTGACCAGGTCATGGAGCAGGTGGGGGTTGACCAGGCCTGGATCAAACGGTATCCCCATGAATTTTCCGGCGGTCAGCGGCAGCGAATCAGTATTGCCAGGGGACTCATCCTTGATCCGGAATTTATTGTGGCCGATGAACCCGTATCTGCCCTTGATGTTTCTATCCAGGCACAGATCCTTAACCTTTTGATGAAGGCCGGCAGAGAAAGAGATTTAACCTATCTGTTCATCACTCATGATTTGTCGGTTGTCCGGCATATCAGTACACGGGTTGCTGTGATGTATCTTGGGACGATATGTGAACTGGCCAAAGCAGAGGATTTATTTGCCGACCCCCGTCACCCCTATACAAAGGCCCTTTTAAGCGCCATCCCTGTTGTCGGTGAGAAACGGGCGAAACAAATTAAACTCAAAGGGGAGGTCCCGACTCCGGTTCACTTGCCAACTGGATGTGTATTCCATGCACGGTGTGTGTATGCAAATGAGAGATGTCTCCATCAGATTCCTGAATTATTGACACTGGACAACGGCACGTGTATTGCCTGTCATGCAGTGGAAGAAAATCGGATAATATCTTGATAACAGGGCTGTTCTATTAAATAAAAAATGATATAAATTATGACAAAAGAGGTACAAGACGCATTCAAAGCTGGAATCCCGATTTTTATCGGTTATGTGCCGGCCGCCATTGCTTTCGGGATATTATCAAAAGGCTGCGGGATTACATTCTTAGAGTGTTTTCTGTTTTCAGCGGTTGTGTTTGCCGGTGCCAGCCAGTTTATCGCATTAAACTTGTTAATGACGGGGATGGGTCCGGGCGGTATCATTTTAACCACTTTGCTGGTTAATTTCAGGCATTTTTTGATGAGTGCCTATTTGTCCACAAGAATTGGCAGAATTGCCAGGAAATATATATTTCTGATTGCCTTTGGTGTGACCGATGAAGTTTTTTCTGTCCTGTCTTTTAAAAAAGGTCAGCTCTCAAAGACTTTTGTTTTCATTCTGCAATTGTCCGCTTATTCAGGTTGGATCAGTGGCACTGTGACAGGGTATATCATGGGAGGATTCCTGCCGGAAATTTTGACCAAAAGTATGGGGGTTGCGCTTTATGCCTTGTTACTGGCAATTCTGCTGCCTGAAATAAAAAAATCAACTAAAGCAGTGATACTGGTTATCGCCTCGGGACTTTTAAATACGATTTTAATCAAACTTGATATTCTTCCAGATGGCTGGACCATTATTGTGTGTATTCTTATCATTGCTTCGGTCGGGTCATTTTTTGTTGCAGACGACGTTCAGGAGGAGGTCTGTGAATAACCTTATTCCTCTTATACTGGGTATGGCAGCGGTAACATATGGGCCAAGACTGATACCTTTTTTGATGTTAACCAATAAAAAAACCCCCAAAAGAGTGGATGCTTTTTTAAAATGCATACCCGTGGCAGCAATCGGTGCCCTGATCATCCCCGGTGTGTTTAATGCCACTCCGGATATGCCTTTGGCAGCAATCTCAGGCATGGCCTTTACCCTGATCTACGGGTTGTGGAGAGGAGGGATTATCATACCGGTATTAGGATCAGTGGCGGTAACATATTTTATTTTATTTTTAGGGAATTGAATAGAGTCTGTCCGGGAGGTTAACCCCACCTCCCGGGCAGATGATTCGATTATTTTTTTTTGTTGATGATATTTCTGTGGGCCATCAGCCGGATAGCATTGATTTTAATAAAGCCTTCCGCATCTTCCTGATTGTACCCGCCTTCAATATCCATGGAAGACAGATCCTGGTCATAAAGGGAAGAAGGGCTTGTCCGGGCAACGGGATATGCGGTACCCTTATAGAGCTTCAAGGTGACTTCACCATCAATGACTTCCTGGCTCTTATCAATGGCCGCCATGATAAATTCCATTTCAGGGCTGAACCAGAATCCATTGTAAATCAGTTCTGCAAATTTGCCAGACAGCATGTCCCTCAGTCGCATGACTTCCCGATCCATGGCAATGCCTTCAATGTCTTTGTGGGCTTCATGGAGAATGGTACCACCGGGTGTTTCATATACGCCTCGGGATTTAATTCCCACAAACCGGTTTTCAACCATGTCAAGCCGCCCGATACCATTTTCCCGTCCCAATTTATTGAGGTATTCAAACAATTCAAGGGCATCGGTTTTAATGGTATTATTTTCAAGGTTGGTGACCTTGACCGGAATACCGTTTTTGAATTCAATTTTAATTTTTGTGGGGGTGTCCGGCGCATCTTCCGGGGATACGGTATGGGAATAAATACTGTCCTCACACTCATGACCGGGATCTTCAAGAATACCGGCTTCATGGGAAATATGCAGCAGGTTGTCGTCTTCACTATAGGGTTTGGAGGCAGACTGTTTGGTCGGGATACCATGGCTTTCAGCATACTTAAGAAGATCTGTCCTCCCCTTAAAGGCACTTAAGAAATCAGCATTTTTCCAGGGTGCGATGACCTTGATTTTGGGATTCAGGGCATAGTAAGACAATTCAAACCGGACTTGATCATTGCCTTTGCCTGTTGCACCATGAGAGACATAATCAGCACCAACCTGTTTTGCAATTTCTATCTGTTTTTTTGCAATAATGGGGCGGGCAATGGCTGTCCCTAAAAGGTATCGCCCTTCATATAGTGTGTTGGCCTTATATACGGGAAAAATATAATCAGTGACAAATTCTTTTTTCATGTCTTCGATAAATACTTTGGACGCACCGATTTTTAATGCCTTTTGTTCTGCTGCGGCAAAGTCTTCTTTCTGGCCGATATTGGCCATATAGGCGAATACTTCATACCCTTGTTCCAAGAGCCATTTCAGAATAACAGAGGTATCAAGTCCTCCTGAATAAGCAAGAACAACTTTTCCTTTTGACATGGGGTCTCCTTTGTTTTTTTAAATTCCAATTGATTTTAAATGTCATGGCCTATTAATGAAGAAAAACATTGAAATAGTCAACAAAAAATGGGTTTGATAAAGTTCTTTCCCTTCAGAAAAAACTGTGAAAAAATTATTTAAGATGATAAGACAGATATACAAAAAAGAATAAAAATCAGAATAAATTATCGTTTGCTGATCTGGAGCGCCATTTAT